>DASPSK010000102.1:0-10059 GCA_035623975.1 Acidimicrobiales bacterium
TCGCTGGAAGACGCAGAACGTGTCCGTCTCGGACAACGTCTTCAGGTTCGCCGCCGCCGACGTGCCCGCGTGCAGCGCCGCGACTTCCTGTGGCATGAACGGTTTGTTCAGTGAGTACGGTTCCTACCCCTCGTGGTCGCCGTACACCGCCTACAAGATTCCCCAAGCGATCACCTTTGACCAGGGCAACAGGTTCAGCCAGAACACCTATGAGGGCGCGTGGCGGTTCATGGCCTACACGGACGGAACCGTCGTGCCCTACTCCCTGTGGCGGACGAAATATCATCAGGACCTGGGGAGCAACACGGTGCGCCCCTAGACGGGGCGGGCGGTGACGCGGGCTATTTCGCTCGTGAGATGCTCGCGTCGGGCCGCAGGTGGTCGCCTCTCCCGATTGTGTCAGCGCGGAGTCAACTCCACCCAGAGGTGCCAGCCCAGGCGACTCCCGCCAGGCAGACCGTGGACGGGAAGCGGGGGCGCGTGCATGAAGTGCTGGTGAGACCGCAGCAAGCGGAACGAAGGAAAGTCGCGGGCGACGTCAGCGAGGTCGTAGACGCGGGCGAACGGGCTCGCCGGCCCGTCAGTGTTGGCGTGCAGGAATCGATCCATTCGCAAGTAGTTGAGCAAGCCCTCGCGTTCGGCGTTGCGCAGATGTGCCCCCAGCAGACCCGAGTCGACATGACGTCGTAGCGGCCAGGCCGCCAGCAGCATCGACCGGCGCAGCAGCCGGATGGAGACCTCGTAGTTGAGCGATCGCCTGGCGTAGAGCATCGCCACGAGCAGACCGTCAGGACGGAGAACCCGGTGGATCTCTTCCTGGGCTTTGACGATGTCGGGGATGTGGTGAAGCACCCCATGGGAGAAAACGAGATCGAAGGTGGCGTCGGCCGCCGGGATGTTGGTGGCAGAACCTTGCCAGATGGCGTCATAAGGCAGTTGCCGGATCGCCATACGAGTCGTCACTCGAGCGACCGACTCGGCCGTCAGGTCGAGCCCAGTCCAATGGGCGCCCCTGCGGATCAGTTGCTCGGATTCTGCTCCCTGGCCGAGACCTATCTCGAGAACCTTCTTGCCGTCGAGTGCCAAGGCGTCCAGACAGGCGGGAATGTGGGACTCAAGTTGGTATCTCGCCGTGTCGTAGGCGTCGAAGAAGGCGAGATAATCACCCTTGTAGGCCGTTGCCAAGCCACCCATGAGCTCATCACCGCAGGGATGCGACTGCCAAAACTCCTGGATGGTGGCTTCTTCCACGGGATGAAGCTATCACGGCCACTCTGTGCCGAGCGAGCCCGCGACCTGGGTGATTGAGTGCTCGCAGGCGAGCGGTTAACGGTGCTCATCACGCCGGCAAGCAGGCTGTCGACCACACAAGGGCGACCCGACCGTCGTCCATTCGTCTCGGCGTCTCGGGGTCTGAAGCCACTCATAGCATCCGGCAGCCATCGGCCGCGCCGTCGGCTCATCCGCAGAGATCCGCTGCTTCGCCGCCGGCCACCGAAGGTCGGAGCGGCCCGGGGAGAGGCTCGAGGCCGCACGGCCGACGGGGCGCATGGCCCTCCGACCTGGGGCGCCTCGTGACCCGGCTCGCGCTCGCCTATGCTTTTACCTGTTCACCTCGGCGCGGGGACACAGCAGTGTCAGGTTGAGTTGCGGAGCTCGGGAGCTTTCTTCGGTGAAAATTGCTGTATTCGGCCTTGGCTATGTCGGCACGGTGACGGCGGCGTGTCTGGCCGCTCGCGGTCACGATGTCTGGGGTGTCGACATCGACGAGCACAAGGTCGCCATGATCGCCGAGGGGCGTACCCCGGTGCTCGAGCCCGGCTTGGGCGAGCTGGTGAGGGAGGGCGTCGCACGCGGCTCGCTGCACGCCACCCGCAACACCGTCGACGCCCTCGACGGCGCAGAGATCTCGCTCGTCTGCGTGGGTACGCCGTCGGCTGCCAGCGGTGGCACCGATCTGAGCTTTGTCGAGAGCGCCACGGAGGATATTGCCAAGGTGCTGGCGGCATCGGACCGGGCGGCTCTGCACGCCGTTGTCGTCCGCTCGACGGTCCCGCCGGGAACCGTCGAGGGCGTCGTGGCCCCGGTGCTGGCGTCAATCGGCGGGCGTGTCGGGACGGCCATGTGCCCCGAATTCCTCCGCGAGGGCTCAGGCGTTGCCGACTTCTTCGATCCGCCCTTTACCGTTGTGGGAACCTCCGACCCAGACGTCGCCGAGCTGCTCTCATCGCTCTTCGGCTTCCTCGACCAGCCGGTGCGAGTCGTGCCGGTGCGAACGGCGGAGTCCGTCAAGTACGCCTGCAATGCCTTCCACGCCACCAAAGTGGCCTTCGCCAACGAGATGGGGCGCGTGCTCCGACCTCTCGGGATCGACTCTCGCGAGGTCATGGCCCTGTTCTGCGAGGACCGTCGATTGAACATCTCGCCGAGCTACCTGCGACCAGGGTTCGCCTTCGGGGGCCCCTGCTTGCCGAAGGACCTGCGGTCACTGCTGCATCTGGGACGCATGAACAGCGTCGATCTCCCCCTGCTGGCAGGGACGCTGTCCTCGAACGAGCTCGTCCTCGCCGACGTCGTGGACCGCGTCACGTCCGAGGGGGGCATGAGGGTGGCGCTGCTTGGCCTGAGCTTCAAGGTGTCGAGCGACGACCTGCGTGAGAGCCCGAGCGTACGGCTGGCGGAGACCCTCTTCGGCAAGGGGTACAGCATCCGTATTCACGACCCGGTCGTCAAGCCATCGCAGTTGATCGGGACGAACCGCCGCTACGTCGAGTCGAGACTGCCACATCTGCAGCAGCTCTTGGCCGACAGCGCCTCGGAGGCCCTCGAGGGGGCGGACACCGCCATTGTCTCGTCCTCGGACGAGGCTGTCGTCAGTGCGCTCCTGCGTGCCCGCCCGCAGCGCATCTTCGACCTCTCGGGCCGCCTCGGGAGCGCTGTCGAGGCTCTGCCCGGCTACGAGGGCGTGGGATGGTAGCAGGGCCTCACCGTCGTCGTCCGAGTGGGAACCGGCCTGGCGCCAAGCATGTGCTGATCATCGTGCAGAACTTGCCGGTTCCCTTCGACCGGCGAGTCTGGCTGGAGTGCCGAGCCCTGCGGGCCGCCGGCTACGAGGTGTCCGTCGTCTGCCCGAAAAGTCCCGGCGACCCCGTCCTGGAAGTGCTGGAGGACGTCAGGCTCTACAAGTACGCTCCCTATCCCGGCGGTGGGGGAGCCGTCGGCTTTATCGCCGAGTACGTCTACTCATTTACAGCTACGGCGGCCTTGGTAGCGCGAGCCTGGCGCCATCGGCGCATCGATGCTCTGCAGGCGTGCAACCCACCGGACATCTTCTGGCCGCTTGGCCTCGTCCTCAGGCTGTTCGGTTGCCGGTACGTGTTCGATCACCACGATCTGTGTCCGGAGCTCTACGAGTCGAGGTTCCCGCACGGGAACCGACTCCACTACTGGGGCTTGCGCGCCCTCGAGTGGTGCACCTTCCGGTCAGCCGAGCACGTCATCTCCACGAACGCCTCCTATCGCGAGAAAGCCCTCAGGCGGGGCGGGAAGCGACCGGAGGACGTGACCATCGTGAGGACGGGACCGGACGCCGACTGCCTGCGCCGCGCGGCGCCGGATGTCGGGTTGCGGAGGGGGCGGCGGTTTCTTGTCGCTTACATCGGTGTCATGGGCCCGCAGGACGGCGTCGACGTCGTGGTAGAAGTCGCCGCAAAGGTCGTCAACGAGTGGGGGAGGAAGGACATCAGCTTCGCCCTCATGGGATCCGGCGACTGTTTTGACGAGCTCGTAGCCCTCAAAGACAGCCACGATCTCGGCGACTTCGTCGAGTTCATGGGCCGAGTGCCCGATGACGTGGTCACGCGAGTCCTGTCCACCGCGGACGTGGGGTTGTCACCGGACCGCAAGAACCCATTGAACGACGTCTCCACGATGAACAAGACCCTCGAGTACATGTCCTTCTCCCTGCCGACGGTGGCTTTCGACCTCCGTGAGACGCGGGTATCGGCCGGGGAGGGCGCTGCCTACGCCGAGCCCAACGAGGTGGAGAGCTTCGCCAGGGTGCTCGTCGATCTTCTCGACGACGAAGCGCGCAGATCCTCGATGGGGGCTGCGGCGCGATCGAGGGTCGAAGACGAGTTGGCCTGGTCGCACCAACGGGACGCCTACTTGGGTGTCTACGAGGGACTGCTCGGCACCCCTGTCCTCGCGGTGGTGACATCCCCGTCAGCCTCGCTGACCGGCTGAGCGATGTGCGGGATCGCCGGCTGCTATCAGCAGCCCGACGGGGTGTGGCTCGCCAAGGTGATGAGCGAGCGTCTCGCCCACCGAGGTCCGGACGCCGATGGCCTCCACTGCTTCAACGCTGAGGGCGTCACGGCCCAGCTAGCGCATCGCAGGCTCGCCATCATCGATCTGACGTCGGCGGCAGACCAGCCATTCTCCAAGGATGGCCTCGTGCTCGTGTACAACGGCGAGCTCTACAACTACCGACAGTTGAGGGCCGAGCTCGCCGGCGAGGGTGTCGGCTTCGTGACGGCCTCGGACACCGAGGTCGTGCTCGAGGCGTGGCGCAGATGGGGAGCGAGCGCCCTCCGGCGCTTTCGGGGGATGTTCGCCTTCGCCCTGCTCGATGAGAAGACGGGCCAGCTGTTCCTCGCCCGCGACCCACTCGGGATCAAGCCGCTCTTCTTGATGAGACGAGGTGACGGCCTGGTCTTCTCTTCGGAGCTGAAGGGGCTGGTTGCCGCCCTCGGCGGCGAGCTCCGGGTGGAGCCTTCGGCCCTCGTGGCGTCCGTCCTCTACTACTGGGTACCTGACCAACGCTGCGCGATCGGCGGCGTGGAGAAGCTGCCCCCCGGGTCGTTCGCCGAGGTCTCGCCGGATGGGCGTGTCCGCATCGAGTCCTACTTTGACGTCGCGGCAGTTGCGGCCGAGGCGGCCGAGGGACCGCAGGCCGATCTCCGCGCCGTCATCGAGGACTCTGTGACCGCTCATCTCGTCGCCGACGTGCCCGTGTCGAGCTTCTTGAGCGGGGGTCTGGACTCGAGCATCATCACGGTCCTCGCGAAACGGGCCAACCCCGATGTCGACGCCTACACGATCGGCTTTCGGCCGGAGGACCAGCGTCTCGAGGCGATGCCGGACGACCTCGTCTACGCCCGCAAGCTCGGCGCGAGATTCGGTCTCACCATCCATGAGATCGAGATAGCCCCCGACATCGCCGATCTGCTCCCTCGTATCGTTGACACACTCGACGAGCCGATCGGCGACCCTGCCGCCATCAACACGTTCCTCATGTGCGCGGCTGCCCGTGAAGCCGGTGTGAAGGTGCTGCTGTCCGGCATGGGCGCCGACGAGCTGTTCGGCGGCTACCGCAAGCAGCTGGCCTGCGTCGTCGCCGCCCGCTATCAGGCCCTGCCAGCAGTCCTGCGGCAACGAGTCGTGCGAGGCGCGGTCGATCGCCTCCCCGTCACCGCCTTTGGGCACGGCCTTCGCTATGCCCGCTGGGCCAAGCGCTTCCTCACCTTCGCCGAGCTGCCCGAAGAGGAGGCCTTCCGGCGCAGCTACACCCTCTACGACCTGCCCGAGCTCGTCGAGCTGCTCAGCCCCGATCTGGGCGCACATGTCGGTGACCTCGCGGCCGAGCATCGCCAGATCTATGAGGACAACACGCTGGGCGACCATGTGAACCGCATGTGCCTGGCCGACGCCCGACTGTTCCTTCCGGGTCTGAACCTCGCCTACACGGATCGCGCGAGCATGGCGGCTTCGACCGAGGTGCGTGTTCCCTTCGTCGACCCTGAGGTCGTGCGGGCGGCCTTCTCCTTCACGGGACACGAGAAGATCGCCGGGCGGGAGGGCAAGAGGGTGCTCAAACAAGCGGCGAAGGCATGGTTACCGGAGGAGATCATCCACCGCCCGAAAGCGTCATTCAGTGCGCCCCTGCGGGCGTGGATGGCCCACGACCTGCGACCCATGGTTGATGAGATGCTGTTGTCAGGCGAGCTCGTCTCGTCGGGGTTCCTCGATCGTGCGGCCCTCGAGCGTCTCGTCTCAGACGATCGCTCCGGCCGCCAAGACCGCTCGAAGCAGGTGTGGCAGTTGCTCTCCATGGAGCTCTGGGTACGGAACATGGAAACCCACGGCGTGACGATGTAATTGCGTCCGAGGGGAAACGGCATTGAGGGCAGCCCTTCGGCGCCTTGGGTCGTCGAGGCCACACCGCTCGAGACGGGACCCTTCTCGGAAGGAAGCAGATGAAACAGGTTGCACAGAACTATCGGACGGGTGAGCTGACGGTGCTCGACGCCCCCGCGCCGACCTGCCGTGCCGGTGGGGTGCTCGTCCGCTCGCTCTACTCGCTCATCTCGACGGGCACAGAGGTCATGAAGGTGAAAGAGGCCCGGCTGTCGCTCGCCGGCAAGGCGCGGGCACGTCCGGAGCAGGTCCGTCAAGTCCTCGACACCGTGGTCCAGCAGGGCCCGGTCGCCACCTACAAGAAGGTGATGACGCGGCTCGACTCCTACACACCGCTCGGCTACTCCTTGTGCGGCGTCGTCACCGAGGTGGGCGCCGGTGCCGGCGAGTTCAGCGTCGGGCAGCTCGTGGCGTGTGCGGGCAACGAGCACGCCCTTCACTCGGAGGTGAATTGGGTTCCCACCAACCTCTGTGTGGCCGTGCCCGACGGCGTGGATCCGAAGCAGGCTGCCTTTGCCACCGTCGGAGCCATCGCCATGCACGGGGTGCGCCGCTGCGAGGCCCAGCTCGGAGACACCGCCTGCGTGATCGGGCTGGGGCTCGTCGGCCAGCTCGCCGTGCAGCTGCTCGTCGCCTCCGGGGTCGTCGTCGTCGGCCTCGATCCGGTGGAGGAGCGCTGCCGGCTCGCCGAGCACGCCGGAGCCCTCGCCTGCGCGCCACCGGGCGGTGACGGCCTCGACCGGGTCGAGCGGGCGCTCTTGGAGGTGAGCGGCGGGCTCGGAGCCGACCACATCCTCCTTGTCGCCAGCGGCTCCTCGAACGAGCCGGTCGAGGCGGCCGCCCGGCTGGCGCGTGACCGGGCACGCATCGTCGACATCGGCAAGACCCGGCTCGACCTTCCCTGGAACGCGTACTACGAGAAGGAGCTCGACGTCGTCTTCTCGCGCTCCTACGGGCCCGGTCGCTATGACGAACGCTACGAGCTCGAGGGCATCGACTATCCGGCCGGTTACGTGCGCTGGACGGAGCGCCGCAACCTGGCGTGTTTTGTCGACCTGCTCGCGAGGGGCTCTCTCGACGTCGCGTCCCTCGTCTCCCACGTGTTCCCCGTCGAGGAGGCCGTCGAGGTCTACGACCGCCTGAGCTCGGGTGACCTCGGTGGCATCGGGCTCCTCTTCGAGTACCAGCCTGCACCGAGCTCGACGCCGCCAGCAGGGCGATCGCTCGAGGGCACCGCTGCGGCCGGCTCGCCGGCGGCCGATTCGAAGCCGTTGCGGGGATCCGCCGGCCACCCGAAAGCGCCGAGCGGCCGCCTCCGCGTCGGGTTCGTAGGGGCGGGCAACTACGCCTCGTCGATGCTCCTTCCCCTGCTGGCGGCCGAAAAGGACGTCGAGCTCCGTCACGTCGCCACGACCCGCTCGCTCACGGCCATGAATGCGCAGCGTCGCTTCGGGTTCACGACGGTTAGCACCGACGCCGCCGAGGTGCTCGAGGACGACTCGGTCGACGCCGTCTTCATCGTCACCCGCCACCGCTCGCACGCCGATCTCACCTGTCGGGCCCTCGAGGCGGGCAAGAGCGTATTTGTCGAGAAACCCCTCGCCTTGTCTCTCGACGAGCTCAACCGGATCCTCGCGGTCGTGGATGCAACGGGCAATGACCGCCTCATGGTCGGCTTCAACCGACGCTTTGCTCCCCTCCTCGTCGACATGCGGAGGAGGTTCGCCCGGCCGATGAACGGCGCCGTGGCGCGCTACGCAGTCAACGCCGGCTCGCTCTCCCAGAAGAGCTGGTACGCCGACGAGCACAGCGAGGGGACGCGCTTTGTCGGCGAAGGGGGCCACTTCATCGACACCTTGAGCTGGTGGCTCGATTCCCGGCCGACTCAGGTGCACGCGTTGCAGGGCCGCGACCCGAATGATCTCATTGTCAGCCTCTCCTTCGAGAACGGCTCGATCGCCGGCCTGTCGTACGTCACGAACGGGAATCCCAGGTTTCCCAAGGAGATCTTCGAGGCGAGCGCCGGCGGCCGATCGGCCCGCCTGGACAACTTCCGGGCGGCGACAGTCTGGGGAGGATCTCCCCGACGCACGCGTCGGAGCTTCGGAGCGATCGACAAGGGCCAGCGGGGCCAGCTCGAGGCCTTCGTGCGCTCGGTACGCAGCGGCGGGCCGATGCCCATCGATCTCGTCTCCCTCGCCGCCACGACACGGGCGACGCTCGCCGTTCGTGACAGCCAGGCCTCCGGGCTTCCTGAGGTGCTGTGAGCAACGGTCGCCTCGCGTGGTACGCCCACCGGCTCGGGCGCATGGCGCCGGACGAGATGTTGTGGCGGGCGAAGGACGAGCTGCTCCGGCTGGCCTGGCGTTCTCGACAGGTGCAGCGTTCGTCGCTGCCCGGGCCACCGCCTGGACTCGTGGCCTCTCCGGCGTTCGCCTCCCCGCTGCAGGCAGGCACACGCGACCGTTTCCCCGCCGAGGTCCGCGACGGGCTCGTGAAGGCGGCCGACGAGGTGCTGGCGGGGGACTGGGAGATCCTCGGTGTGAGGAGGAAGGACATCGCCGAGCCCGACTGGTTCTTCGATCCGGTGACCGGTCGACGAGCGCCGCAGGAGCGGTATGCCTTCAGCATCAACCATCGCTCCGAGGCCGAGACGGGCAACGTCAAGCAGGTCTGGGAGCTGTCTCGACTCCATCACGTGACGCTCTTGGCTGCCGCCTGGTTCGCGAGCCACAACGACGAGTACGCCGAGACCGTTGCCAGGCAGCTGCGCTCGTGGTGGGCCGAGAACCCTTTTCTGTCCGGCATCCATTGGACGAGCGGGATAGAGCTCGGCGAGCGGCTGATCAGCTGGGTCTGGGTGCGCCGCCTGCTCGACGGGTGGCCGCCGGCTGCGGCCCTCTTCGAGGGGAACGTCGCTGCGCAGAGGCAGGTGTTCTGGCACCAGCAGTACCTGGCGACGTTCAGGAGCCGGGGCTCCTCAGCCAACAACCACGTGATCGCCGAGGCGGCCGGCCAGCTCATCGCGAGCTGCGCCTTCCCCTGGTTCCGCCAGAGCGAGCGATGGCGCACTCGCGCCGCCCGCGTGCTCGCCGACGAGCTCGCCCGCAATACCTTCCCGAGCGGGCTCGACCGTGAGCAGGCCTCGGACTATCACGGCTTCGTCACCGAGCTCGGCCTGCTGGCGGCGGTGGAGTGCGATGCGATTGGCCACCCGCTCGACGACTCGACCTGGAATCGGCTGGCGGGCATGCTGGACGCCGCCGCGGCCGTCGTGGACGAGCGAGGGAGATTTGCCCGCCAAGGCGACGGCGACGACGGGAGGGGCTTGCTCGTCGACCCACCGGGCGTCGACCACTGGGCGTCGCTGCTCGCCGCCGGGGCTGCCCGTGTCGGAGCGGCCCCCTGGTGGCCGGCCAACCGCCCGACCGCCCTGAGTCTCCTTGTCGAAGGGCTGCACGGTCCCACGAGAGACTTCCCCGCGCGGCCGCCGGCCCGACCATCGCACTTCGCCGACGCCGGCCTGACGCTGCTGCGATCGATGCCGCCTCCTGGTCAGCCTGAGATCTGGTGCCGCTGCGACGGCGGACCCCACGGCTTCCTCTCCATCGCAGCCCACGCCCATGCCGACGCCCTTTCCCTCGAAGTGCGTTACGGAGGCGTGGACGTGCTGGCCGACCCGGGCACTTACTGCTACCACGGTGAGCCCGCCTGGCGCCGCTATTTCCGCTCCACGCTTGCGCACAACACGATCGAGGTGGCGGGCGAAGATCAGTCAGTCCCGGGGGGAGCCTTTCTCTGGGTGGCGGCGGCGCAGGCGAGCGGCCTCGAAGTCGGCTACGACGGTGACGGTCGGCCAGT
>DASPSK010000116.1:0-12970 GCA_035623975.1 Acidimicrobiales bacterium
GGTGTCGTCGAGTGCCTGGCGGTGGACGCCCGGCAGCTCTTCCGTCCAGGCGTCCAGGTTCCCGAGCTGGATGTCAAGGTCGCGAACGGCCCCGAGCACGCCCGCCAGCCAGCCCAGCTCATCGTGCACCCGGCCCGCCCGGGCGGGCAGGACCGTCTCGAAGAGCGAGAGGGCGGCTCGCATGCGACGGGTGGCCACCCTCATCTGGTGAAGCGACTCGATGTCCTCGCCGAGGCGCGTGCCCGGCTCGTGGGCGAGCATGGAGGCGGCGTCCCTGCGCAAGACGGCATAGGCGACCTCTGCCACCGTGGAGGAAGCCGAGATGTTCGTCGGTCCCAGATCCGAGGGCTGCGGGATGACGAAACCGGCCCCGAGCAGGCCGGCCTCGAACTTGGAGAGGGTCGCCGGCTGCAGCCCGCAGTCGTGCCTGAGACGTTCTACCAGCGGCGACAGCGACTCCACCCAGGCCGGCAGCACTTCGACCTCGACCCGTTGCAGCCGGATGCGATGGTGCTGCTCGCCGGCGACG
Source organism: Acidimicrobiales bacterium (assembly GCA_035623975.1). GTDB lineage: Bacteria > Actinomycetota > Acidimicrobiia > Acidimicrobiales > Bog-793 > JAKACA01. The sequence continues at coordinate 530 of DASPSK010000116.1, forward strand.
ATGACGGTGTCGTCGAGTGCCACCTCTCCGACCCTCGTGCCGCGGACCTCGAGGGCATAGGGTCGCCGCCGCGTACGAACCTCCAGCACCTGGCCGAGTGCCCGCCCACCAGCGAGGGCCTGCACGCGGCGCCCGACCGGGCCGGTCGGGTCGAGTCCGGCGAGGTCGGGCGACGCCAGCGGCTCGGTCGCCTCGAGACGCCGGCGGAGGCCCTCGGTCGAGGGGGCGAGATCCTTCAGGGTGGCTTCGTGGCGCCCGGCCCGCTGACGGGTGCGCAGCACGTAGCCCGATCGCCCGAGGCGCCAGTCGGCCGAGTCGAAGTACAGGTCGACGAGGCGTTTGACCGGCTGGGCGACCGCCTCGAGTCCCGGCATGGAAGCCAGCAGTGGCAACGGACCTGGCTGGGGCGCCATCCCCGCCTGCGCCGTCCCGGGCCCGGGCGGGGCGGCCGCAGCTCCGGCGCTCGCACGCCCTCCGCCGCGGGCCCGCCTGCTCCTGCCGGCGCCCCGAGCTGCGAACCAGCGCTCCACCGGCCGGAGGTCGATGGCGTCAAGCTGCCACTCGACCTCGACATCACCGCGTTCCTGCTCCGGGCCGGCCACGGCGCTCACGCTAGTCGTCCACGGCACACCGCCTCCCACCCGGATATCGTCGGCATCAATGAGCACGAATGCTCCGCCGCCTCAAGGCCTCATCTCCCCGATGAGTGTCGAGGGCACGGACGAGCAGGCGGAGGCGGCGCCGAGCGGCCCGGCGGTCGCAGGGGTCGTCCGCGCCGCCGGCGGCATCGTCATCCGCGCCGCCAGCACCGGGGGATGGGAAGTCGCCCTCATCCACCGCCCCCTCCAGCAGGACTGGTCCCTGCCGAAGGGAAAGGTCGATCCCGACGAGAGCGCGGAGGAGTGCGCCTTACGGGAGGTGCTGGAGGAGACGGGCTGGAAATGCGCCCTCGGTCGCTTCGCCGGCGAGGTCGAGTACGTCGACCGGCGGGGGCGTCAGAAGGTGGTCGAGTACTGGCTGATGCAACCGATCGAGGGCGGCTACCCGCGTTTCGCCGAGGTGGACGAGCTCGCCTGGATGCCCATCGCCGAGGCGCCGGCCCGGCTGTCGTATGAGCACGACCAAGCTTTGGTGGCCTCGGTGGCGCGTGCCATGACCGTGCCCGGTTTCCACTTCGACGGCTGAACCGAACAAGCCCGTGCCCGAGGCAGCGGGCGGTCTCCGGTTTCGCTCGCCGACAGGCCGGTGGGTCATCGCCGCCGCCGTCATGGGATCGAGCATCGCCGCCATCGACTCGACCGTCGTGGGGATCGCCCTGCCGACGATCGGGAGGGACTTCGGCGTTGGCGTGGCGGCACTGCAGTGGGTCGTGACGGGCTATTACCTGACTCTGGCATCGTTCCTCCTGCTCGGCGGGTCGCTGAGCGACCGGTTCGGCCGGCGGAGGGTGTTCTCGATCGGCGTCATCTGGTTCGCCCTCGCCTCGGCGGCGTGCGGCTTCGCCCCGAGTGTGGGGGTGCTCATCGCCATGCGGCTGCTGCAGGGGATCGGCGGCGCCCTCCTCGTACCGGGCAGCCTCGCCCTCTTGCAGGCCTCCTTCACCCCCGAGGACCAAGGCCAGGCAATCGGCGCCTGGTCCGGCCTCGGGGGCATCGCCACCGCCGCCGGGCCGCTACTGGGCGGCTACCTCATCTCGGTCGCCTCGTGGCGATGGATCTTCTTCCTCAACCTCCCCGTCGCCGCCGCTGCCCTCGTGCTCACGGCTCGGCACGTGCCGGAGTCAAAGGACCCGGCCGCCACGGGGCACCTCGACTTCGAGGGCGCCCTCGCGGCCGTGCTCGGGCTCGGCGGCCTCGCCTACGCCCTCATCGAAGGGCCGAGCCTCGGGTGGTCGTCGGGCACCGTCGTGCTCAGCCTGGCGGTCGGGGTGGGTTTCCTCGCGGGTTTCCTCCTGCTCGAACGACACGCTCGCCAGCCCTTGATGCCTCTCGGTATGTTCCGCCGCCGGCAGTTCAGCGCGACCAACGCTGTCACCTTCGTCGTCTACGCCGCCCTTGGGGGAGCGCTCTTCCTCCTTCCCGTCGAGCTGCAGATCGCCTCGGGCTACTCGCCCCTCGAGTCGGGTCTCGCCCTCATCCCGGTCACCGCCGTCATGCTCGCCTTCTCCGCCCGCTCGGGACGCCTGGCGTCTCGCATCGGGCCGCGGTTGCAGATGAGCCTCGGGCCGCTCGTCATCGCCGCCGGCATGCTGCTGCTCACCCGAGTGACCGACGGTCGCAGCTACCTCGTCTTCGTGCTGCCGGAGGTGCTCGTCTTCGCCAGCGGGCTGGCGATCATGGTGGCTCCTCTCACGGCCACGGCGATGGCTTCGGCAGGACCCGAGCACGCCGGCGTCGCCTCGGCCGTCAACAACGACGTGGCCCGCATCGGGGGTCTCATCGCCGTCGCCGTCCTGCCTGCCATCGCCGGCATCACCGGGCGGAGCTACCTGTACCCGGCTCAGCTGTCGGCGGCGTTTCGCACGGCGATGATCGTCTCTGCGGCTGCTTGCGCCCTCGGCGCAGCCGTGGCGGCCGTCTCGGTGGTGAACCCGCCGGCCGAGCCGGCACCTGGCCGCGAGTGCCATCATTGCGGCCTCGACGGACCGCCGCTGCGGGTTCGCGCCGGGGGCGGTGCTCCGTGATCGGTGGTGCAGCCATGAGCCCGTCCTTGGTCGATTGGCCACCGTCATGCCCTTGCCCGAGACGGTGTCGTCTGGGTTCGCAAGACCCTCGACGCCAACGAGAGCGAGGACGCCGCCGGGGCGATCCCTCGTGTGCCCGCCGACCCGGGCACGGCTGCCAGGATCGCCCGCGATCCTGACGACCCTCGAATCTTCATCGAGGACTTCTGGCAATGGAGGGAGATCTCCGAGATCGCCGCGCACGGAGCCCGGGATGGCCCTGCCGGAGACGCCGGAGGTCTTGCCTCGGCGCCATCTGTCCGACGGCGGCCGCCCCACTCCCTAGGAGGGGCGCAGCCTCGCCCGCTTTTGCGGGCCTCGACGGCGAGCTGGCGCCCGGTGCGGTCATGGACGACCCGGTCTTTCCCCTCGTGTGGCCAACTGCAGGCTCATCGCGTTGGGCAACAAGCCACGAGGTCTGTTCGGGTCATTGGTAGCGTCGTGATGGTGACGAATCCCGAGCCCCAGAGAACCCGAGACGACGGCGACGACGCCGTGCCCATGCGGGTCGTCGTTCTCGCTGGGGGTCTCGGAACGAGGCTGCAAGAGGAGACAGACACTAGGCCGAAGCCGATGGTGGAGATCGGCGGACGACCAATCATCTGGCACATCATGAAGCTCTATGGCTCCTTTGGCCTGTCGCATTTCGTCGTGGCGCTCGGTTACCGCGGCGAGCAGATCAAGTCGTACTTCCTCAACTATCGGAACCTTTCGAGGGATCTCAGCGTGCACACCGGCGACGGCACCGCCCGCGTGTTCGACGGCGACGGGGACGACTGGACGGTCGATCTCATCGACACCGGGGATGCGACCAATACCGGTGGCCGGGTGCGACGGCTGGCGCAGCACCTGCCCGGGGAGAACTTCTGCGTGACGTACGGAGACGGCGTCACGAATGCCGACATCGGCGAGATCGTCGGCTTCCACAAACGACACGGGCGGATGGTCACCCTGATGGCGGTGCGCCCGCCGGCCCGCTTCGGCTGGCTGGAGCTGGAGGGAAGGCGTGTCTCCAGCTTCATTGAGAAGCCCAATTTGGGCGAGGGTTGGGTCAACGGCGGTTTCATGGTCCTTCGTCGAGACGTGCTCGATCACATCGTCTCCGACGAGCAAAGCCTCGAGCTCGACGTCATTGCCCCATTGGCTGCCGCCGGCGAGGTCATGGCGTACCCGCACTCGGACTTCTGGCAACCGATGGACACCTTGAAGGACGTGAGAACCCTCCGCGCACTCTGGGAGGAGGGAACGGCGCCGTGGCGGCTGTGGCGGTAGACGCCTGGGCACAGCGTCGCGTCCTCGTCACGGGTGCCACCGGGCTCCTCGGCGGGTGGCTGGTCCGCGAGCTCGTGAGTGCGTCGGCTGACGTCGTGACCATCGTCCGCGATTCCGTGCCCCGCACCTTCCTCGCCGAAGATGGGCTGCTCGATCGCATCACCATCTGTCGGGGCGACGTCTGCGATGCGAACCTCGTTCAGCGGGTTGTGGCCGAGTACGAGGTGGAGACGATATTCCACCTGGCGGCGCAGACCATCGTCCCCATCGCCAACCGCAGCCCGACGTCGACCTTCGAGACCAACATCGCCGGCACGTGGATCGTGCTCGAAGCCGCCCGCCTCGCGAAGACCGTAGGCGAGGTGGTGGTCGCTTCCTCTGACAAGGCCTATGGCCACAGCGAGCAGCTGCCGTATCTGGAGCACTACCCACTGCAAGGGCGCACCCCGTACGACGTCAGTAAGAGTTGCGCGGATCTGATCGCGCAGGCGTACGCCCACACGTGGTCACTCAACGTGTGCGTGGCTCGCTGTGGCAACCTCGTCGGAGGTGGAGATCGCAACTTCAACCGCCTCGTCCCCGGCGTGATCCGTGACGTCATGTCGGGGCGGCCGCCCGTCCTACGCTCGGACGGGCGGCCCGTGCGCGACTACATCTACGTCGAAGATGCCGCCCGTGCCTACCTCCAGCTGGCCGAAGCGATGCGCTCCGACTCTTCCTTGCGTGGAACGGCGTTCAACTTCTCTCTCGAGTCTCCCGTGTCGGCGCTTGACGTCGTCGAGATGATTCTCGAGCTGATGAAGTCTGACCTCCAACCCGACATCCGGTCCACCGCCCACGGGGAGCTGGCCGAGCAGTTCCTCGACGCGACGGCTGCGCACTCTCGACTCGGTTGGTACGCGCGGATCCCCCTTCGTGAAGGTCTCGCCCGCACCGTGGCATGGTACGCCGCCCATGGTTGAGCACGACCTGTTCGAGGCCGTGAGTGCGTGCCGGATATGTGGCTCCGTTGACCTCTTCCCCGTGCTCGACCTCGGGCGGCAGCCTCTCGCCAACGCCCTCATGGTTCCCGGGAGTCCGCCTGCATGCACTTACCCGCTGGCCACGGTCGGCTGCCGGGGATGCGGCGTCCTGCAGCTGAGCGGCACGGTCGATCCGCGGGCAATGTTCGACGACTACCTCTATCTCTCCTCCTACTCGAGCTCCATGGTGAGAGCAATGCAGCGCCTCGCCGCCGAGACGACGCGGGAACTGGGCCTTGGTTCCGACGACCTCGTGGTCGAGGTTGCCAGCAACGACGGCTACCTCCTTCGCCACTACCGCGAGCTGGGCGTTCCCGTGCTCGGTATCGAACCGGCTGCGAACGTCGCCGCTATCGCAGAGACTGTCGGGATCAACACGCTGGTCGAGTACTTCACCCCGCAGGTGGCGTCCGAACTTCGTTCCAAGGGCGTGCGCGCGCGGGTCATCCACGCCAACAATGTGCTCGCACACGTGCCCGACATCCACGGCTTCGTGGATGCGATTCACATCCTGCTCGCAGATGACGGTGTTGCCATCGTGGAGACGCCCTATCTTGTCGATCTCATCGATCACTGCCTGTTCGAGACGATCTATCACGAGCACGTCTTCTATTACCCGCTGCAGGCGCTCGCCCGCCTGTTTGGGCAGCACGGCATGGCCGTTCAGGACTGCCGGCATCTCGACGTCCACGGGGGATCGCTCCGTGTCACGTTCGCCAACGCCCAGCGGACACAGCCGGCGGGGGATGTCACCGCCACGCTCGCCGTAGAGGCGGGGCGCGGATTGAACTCCGAGCAGGCATATTCGGACTTCCTCGCCGAGGTGAAGGCATCACGGCACGAGATCGCCCAACAGTTCCGCGACCTCAAGGCGTCCGGGCATTCGATCGCCGGCTATGGCGCCGCCGCTAAAGCGACCGTCCTACTCAATTTCACGGGAATCGATGCGAAGACCATCGACTACATCGTGGACAAGAACCCTGCCAAGCAAGGCCGTATCATCCCGGGCACGGGCATCCCCGTGCTGGCGGTCGAGCATCTTCGCGAGGAACCGCCCGACATCCTTGCCGTCCTCATCTGGAACCTTGCAGCGGAGGTGCGGGAACAGATGGACTGGTTCACCGCCGCCGGTGGCGAGCTCATCGTCCCACTCGAGCAAAGGAGGAGCCTTGATCGAGGGATTGCAGATTCTTCCCCTTCGTCGCATACCCGATGAGCGTGGCACGGTCTTTCACATGTTGCGTGCCAGCGACCCCCATTTTCGCGCCTTCGGTGAGATCTATTTCAGCTCTGTTTACCGCGACGCCATCAAGGGATGGCACCGTCATAGCGGCATGACCTTGAACTATGCATGCATCTGGGGTCGCGTGAAGCTCGTCGTCCTCGACGACCGAGAGGGCTCACCTTCACGAGGTGAGATCGAGGAGATATTCCTCGGTCCGGACAACTACTCGCTCGTTGTCATCCCACCTGGCCTCTGGAACGGCTTCAAGGGATTGGCCGACCTCTCCATCGTGGCCAATTGCTGTACTCATGAGCACGACCCCAGTCGGACCGAGCGCATCGATCCGCACGCGAACGACCTCGGTTACAACTGGTCTCGCAAAGATCACTGATCCGACGTAGCTGCCCGACTGAGGCGAACCAAGGCTTGATCCACGGTGCGCGAGGGAACCCAGCCGAGCCGGTGCAGTTTGCCGACATCTGCACGTATCTCTAACGGACTCGATGAGGAAGGTGCAGGCGGCCTCATCGCTGGTTCTTGCTTCTCGAGCGCACTCGCCACGATACGAGCGATCTCTCTGACTGTTGGTGCACTCCCAGAGGCAACATTGACCGCTCCGACAACGCGAGCACAGAGCAGGTGGACCATCGCATCAGTGGCCTCGTCGGCATGCAGATAGTCGCGACGGAGATCAGCATCAATCCAGTCGATACTGCGGCCGGCTGCGACGTCCCGGATGATACGCGGGATCACGCGCTCGGGGCGTTCCCCCTCCCCGAAAAGAAAGAACAGCCGCGGCCACACGACCGTGACAACGTCGTCGTTCAGAGATTGCACCTCCCGGTACAGCGCCAACTTGGCGGCACCATACGGCGAAGACGGCCGGCACGGACTCTCTTCACTGAGCGGCACCGTGGACCAGTCGTACTCCGCGCAGGACCCCGCCATGAGAATGGACCGTCCTCCAGATTCCACAAAGGCGCTCGCCAGAGCCAGGCTTCGTCCCACCCACGCCTGGTTCTCCGAGGAGGTCTCGTAGCCCGCATCGAGCTTCCAGGCAAGATGAATCAGCGCGTCGGCGCCGACCGTCTCGATGACCTCGCGAATTGACTCCTCCTTCCCCAGGTCGAGGGTATGCCACGTCACTCCGCCAAGGTCCGGCGCCAAGCTGTGATGGCGTGAGGCGTGCACCTCGACGCTGCGAGCCACAAGACGCGCCGCCATCCGCCTTCCGAGAAAGCCCGTGGCTCCCGTGATAAATACTCGACGAATCGGCGGATGCCGCCCCTCGACACCGCCGGCCACGGGCTCGTGGCCGGCGTCGCTGTCGTCGATCAACAGCTCGCTCCATGCCCTCGGGCGCAGTTCCATGCAGGCACTTCGCCGATGTTACGTGGCTACTCGAAGTCGAGCCAGGCTCGTCGATCGTGCGCCCTGGCGGCGGGCGCCCCCGATGGGCTTGTAGTCTCCGGGGCGGCATTCTGCGCCCCGGTGATCGGTTGAGGCGCCGGTCCCGCCCGCGAACGGAGCGTGCATGGGAGAAGCACCCGAGGACGATTTCGGCCGGCCGGCTCGAGAGGTCTCGCAGTTCTGGAATGAGCTGCAAGCCGAACATGCCCGAATCCTGCGGAATTACGGACCCGAGACAATGAAGCGGCAACAAGCGCTTCGCTACTTCACCTGGCGCTGGTCATGGAGCGGGCTGCGCAGGAGCGAGCAGTTCCGCTTCCTCCTGCGGCATTCGACGCCCATCGATGTAATGAGGGCCATCCTGGCAAAGACCAACCTCGACGACTCCCTCTGGCAGGAGGTGCCATGGCCCCGGGCGGACCGGCGCCTGTACTGCGTGGCGACGCGGCTGCTGTGGCAATACACAGAGCGCGTGACCGGCGGGCACCCGGCCTTGGGCCTTGCGGAACCGCTCCTCGGCTCGCCTCTCCCGGTCAGCTTTGACAGCCGGCTCATCTCGCAAGACCTGGCGAACACGGCGCTGGAGCTGTCGGCCATGGAACGCGGGGGGGCCGACAAGCCGCATCATGTGCTGGAAATCGGTGCCGGCTATGGTCGAACCGCCTACGTGTTCCTCAGCCTGTACGACGACTGTCGCTATACGATCGTGGACATCGAGCCCGCCCTCACGCTCTCACGGTGGTACCTGAGCCAGCTGTTCGAGCCCGAACGACTGACGTTCCTGACGCCCGAGCAGATCCAGTCTGTGTCAGCAAAATCGGTGGATCTCGGTGTCTCGATTTCGACGCTTTCCGAGATGACCCCGCGCACGCGTGACAGTTATCTCGATTTCTTGGACGAGGTGACCGCAGGTGGGCGGATCTACCTCAAGCAGTGGATGAACTGGCACAATCCGGTCGACAACTTGGACGTTCGTTTCGACGACTTCGCCATCCCTGAGCGGTGGGTGCTCGTCCTCAAGGAGCGGTGCCCGGTCCAGACGCGGTTTGTGCAGGCCATGTGGCGCAACCCTGGCTGACCGCTCCTCAGTCACCCAAGACGGCGTAGGAGATACGAGGTTCGAACGAGAAGCGGCGGACTCGGAGCTCGTTCAGCTGGGTCTTCTCGAGGACCGCCAGTGTCTCGCCCGGGAACGCTTCCTCGTTGAGCTCGTCGAACACGACAACTCCCCCTCGAGGAACCCGAGGCAGGAAGAGCTCAAGCGCCAACCTGGTGGGCTGGTAGATGTCGAAGTCGAGATACAGGCAACTGACCACCAGGTGCGGATGGTCGTCGAGATAGCGCGGGCCGGTCTCCTCGAAATCTCCTGCAACGAGATCGACCTTGGGGAAGTGGCTCAAGAAGCGGCTCGTGTCGAAGAGAGCCACCGCTCGCCGGATATCCGCAAAAGCGCCCTCGGCGCGAAAGCCGCCTTCGGTCAAATGAGCAGACTTGCGTTCGGGACGCCCCGCCAGATCCGCCTCGTCAAGGCGGGGGAACCCCGTGAACGTGTCGAAGCCGATCACCTTTCGCTGAAAGTTGTACGGCTCGAGAATCGCCGACAACTTGGCGAAGCTGAGCAACCCGCCGCCGAAGAGCACACCGCATTCGACAATGGAGCCTTGTACGTCATGGATCAACTTGAAGATCTCATAACGAGCCAGAAAGCGAGCCAGGCTCTGCCTTGGCACGTACTTGGCGAAATTTTCGAGCTTCTCTGTTGCCGAGCCCGGACTCGAGGCGAAGTAGCTCTCAAGGGCGGCTCTCGACTCCAGGTCAGCTTGAGTCTGCGTCTTGGGGTCATGCATGGTTGGAGATACGTCAGCCTGAGAAGCAGAGACGTCAGGTGACATCCGCGCCCTCCTGGACCGCAGGGCTGAGGAGATGGGCTACCAGATCAGCCGTTCGAATGAAGTCGCCGAGCGTGGAGCCCGTGGCTGCGCAGTCCACATTTGGGCCGCCCAGCCCCAGTTCGAGGTCATCGAGAGAGACGGTGCGGAAATCGACACTGAAGCGGGTGACGCCAGACACGTTCGGAGCAGTCGCGTGCAGTTGGCAGGCCGAGAACACGATCGGCTCTCCGGCCATGCCAGCGATCCGGAGCTCCGACGAGGTATCGATCGGTTCCGAGGGCAGGGGATGGTTCCGCGTATCCTCGTCGATCTGTTCGGCGGCAAGCTTGCGCCCTACGCGGCACCACTCGTCGTAGTCGAACTCGGCTGACCGGTTCGAAGCGGGCTTGTCGAAGTAGGCCGGAAAGAACGACATCGCCCGCTCCGGCGACACGTCGAATACGGGCATCCACCAGTTGACCTGACAGGTCGGGCTGGCGTACCACGTATCGCGGTGGGCCTTATAGGCATAGGACACACCTGATGTGAGGTATCCGCCGTGTGGCACGACACGCAGGCGGGGTAGGTCAAAATAGGTTCGCTCAAGGTCGCAGTCGGCCTCGGCGAGCAAACGTTGGACGAGCCGCCTGGTCGTATCGCCATTGGTGAAGCATGTCTTCAGTGGACCGACACGAGAGACGAACTCCTCGACCTTGAGCGAGAACTGGGCCCGTTCGGGCTCAAGATCGCCGAAGGCCTCGGCGATCAAGTGGCGGGCGTGATCCACCAGGGCGGAGGTGGCTTCGCTCCTAGGGTAGAGGAGGAGGCTCCCATTGAACACTGCTCCCCGCCGCTCCGAATCGGAAAGGTGTGGATTGACGAGCAGGTTCACCATACGCGTGAACTCCTTGTGCCGTTGAGACTGGTCTCACCCTAGTCTTCGTACGATTCCCGCCTCGGAATAGCGCCCTCTCCCACGACTAGCGCCGAGGAGTCGCGGCTTTGCCGCATCGACCGGAGGCGGTTTAGGACCATGCGTGGACCGAGCACCGCCACGAGCGGGAGGAGTGCCGCCGCTCGCAGCTCGGCCCCCCGCGCTCGGAGCCTTCTCGATTCCACCAACAGATCGGTCGCCATCAACTCGCGGTAGTGATGTGTGAGGACCCATCGGCGAAGCACACGCTCGGCGATCTCCCTGTCCCGGGCCGAGAGGCCCAGATCATCGGAGGCCTTCTTCAAGTAGCGGAGCATCTTCGTGTTGGGCAAGTGGGCGTGGGAGCTCGCCCCGGTCAATGCGGAGATGCTTGTGTCGGCTGGCTTCTCGCGAATGATTCGGTAGTCCGCCAGTGGCTCGGACAACGTCTGGGCTGGAGCGAGGAGAAGCGCCCGCCAGAGAAGTATCACGTCGCTGCCCCACACGGGCAGTGGAGGCCCGATGCGCGTCAGGATCTCCCGGCGCCAGAGACCGTAGATCGTAAGCCACCCTCGTCGCCAAAGGTGGGCCCGCAGACGAGTCTCGAGATCGCCCGAGGCCAGCCCGCGGGGCTCCCGCCGGACCGAAATGAGGACGCCGGTCTCATCCACGCGCCGCCGTGCCGGCACACAAAGACCAGCCTCCGGGTGCTCGAGCAGGACCTCCCGACATGCCGACACGAAGTTCGGTGAGTAGACGTCGTCGTGGGCGGCCCAGCAGAAGTATGGAGCCGTACTCAGATCCACCACTCGTTGAAAGTTGGCAGCGGCCCCCTGATTCACCTCGTTGCGGAAGTAGTGAACCCGCGGGTCGCGCCGTGCCATGGCTTCGCAGTATGCAGCCGTGCCGTCCGTGGAGGCATTGTCGCTGATTACGATCTCGATCTCATGGACGTCCTGTGCCAGAAGCGATTCGAGTGCATTGGGAAGATCAGGCATCCCATTGAAGACGGGAAGACCGATGCTCACACCAGCAGGCATTGAAGGGTCAGGAACGCCAACATCAGCTTGCGTCATAGGCGCTACCGCCGACTAGCGTCATTCGAGTCTGAGGTCGCCGGCGGCCGCATCAGCGCACTCGGACGAGATACCCGCCCGGCGCCGATGAGGCCAGCAGGCGGTCATTGACATCCCGAGCTCGCTCGAAGCGATCGTCAGTGCGAAGAAAATGCTCTACGGCCGTGCACGGATTGTCACCAGGGCCCCAGGGCCGATCCTCAAATGCGTCAGCTGGAAGGTCCTCGATGATCGTGTCCATGACCACGAGGTAGCTCCCTTCGCTCACGAAGTCGCTGTAGATGGAAAGCTCAGAGGCTACGTGCCCTCCGGCATGACTCGAATCGAGAACGACGAAGATATGGTCATGTCGCCCAGCAACCTCCTGTACCCGTGCGACAACCTGCGGCGCGATGGAATTCCCTTCGATCGTTGATATGGCGGACGCCAGGGGGTGCGTGGACAGCGTCGATCTGGTATGGGCTCTTATGTCGACGTCGATCCCAAGGACTTCGCGCTCGCCGCCGAGAAGTCGAAGAATGCTTGCAGACAGCAACAGAGAACCACCGTAGGCGATCCCGGTCTCGATCACGAGGTCAGGCTCGGACCGCCATAACAGCTCTTGCAGGATGACAATGTCCTCCGGGTACTGAATGATGGGCACCCCGAGCCAGCTGAAGTTGTACGAGTAGCCGTGGCGGGCAGCATGTCGCGTCCAGTCCCTCCGCAGGCGGGCCGACTCGGGGTCGGCGGCCATCGCCTCGATGCTCGCCACGTCACGGGCTTGTCGCTCAGCTCGAACGATTGCGTCGCTGCGTCGCAAGGTCATACCTCTTTCGATCCTAAGGCAGAGCACCGTACCCGTCCACGACCCGCCGGCCCCTGGTCCACTCTCGCCGTATCAGCCGCGCACAGTCCGACTCGGTGACGGATCACCGGGCACTCGTCAGG
>DASPSK010000122.1:0-2169 GCA_035623975.1 Acidimicrobiales bacterium
CCCGCTCCGATCACGACCAATACCGGAAGCGCCACGCGTGCTCTCAGCTCTCGTCGCATCACGCGGTCGCCTCCGCCGAGATCGCGCGCTCGAAGTCCACGGGTCCTTCGCGAACGACGACCACGCTCACCCCGTCTTCAAGAGGAACAGGGCGCTGAAGATGCCGATCCACATGAAGTCGACGAAGTGCCAGTAGTAGCCCACGGCTTGGTAGACGTTGGTCTCGCCCGGGTCGCCGGCGGGCCCTTTGAGACGGCCCATCAGAAAGATCATCGCAACCAGACCGAGCAACACGTGCAGGCCGTGGATGCCGGTCATCACGAAGAACAAGGACCAGTAGGCGTTCAGGGCAGGGCCGTGTCCGTGGGAGGCGAAGTCGTGCCACTCGTAGAGAGTGTTGGCCAGGAAGCCGGCGCCCATGAGGAAGCTCGTGATTATCCACGCACGGGCCTTGCGTCTCTCACCGCGCTCCTGTGCCCAGACACCCAATTGAAAGGTGGGACTCGAGGCCAGCAGTACCACGCTGAAGATCCCGGCCTGGATGTAGTCGAGATGCTCTCCTTGGAGCATCGGCCACGGAGAGTTGTGCGCGCGGATGGTGAAGTAGGCGGCGAAGAGTCCGCTGAAGAACATCAGCTCCGACCCGAGCCAGATCATCACGCCCACAGCCAGGAGCGGGGGCCGGTCCGGAACGTGGCGTTGCCGGGAGGCGGACGGTTGTACCGACACTGCCTGCGTCACGGCGTCTTTACTAGCTGACGAGACCCCCCATGCGCCAAACCCGCGTCAGCTCGTCATGACGACGGGAAGTGGTCTGAAATGCACCACGCTGAGTCGCCGTGTTGGGCGGGTCAGAGCCATGTAGAGGCTTCGCAGCCCCTGGGGTGACTCTTCGACGATCGCAGCTGGTTCCACCACCACCACCGCGTCGAATTCGAGCCCGTTGGCGAGGTCCACCGGCAGAAGGCTGAGCGGGGCGGTGAGCCCGGCGCTCGCGGGATCGCAGTCCGCCATCCCCTCACTGTCCAGCGCCGCTGCGAGCTCACCGACCATGGACGCGGGAACCAATACGGCCGTCGTGCCGGGAGACACCTCTTCGACGAGCGCAGCCGCAGTGCTCACGACGGCGGGTAGGAGCTCGTCCGGGCCGGCGAGCGCCTCGAAATTCGGGGGGATCCCCGTCCTTCTGACCGCGGTGGGCGGGGCGAGGCCGGGGACGGCCTCTTCGAGGACGTGGCGCGCCACCTCGACCACCTCCGCCGGGGTTCGGTAACTGACGGAGAGCTCGGCGGTCCGCGCGGGGCGGTTGTCGGGGAGGTAGGCCGTGACGTCCTCCCAGGAACCGGGCGCCCAGGGTCCCGTCGCCTGGGCTATGTCGCCCACGGCGGTGATCGATCCGGAAAGCGAACGGCGCGAGATCATGCGCAGCTGCATCGGGGAGAGATCCTGAGCCTCGTCTAGCACGATGTGCCCGTAGGTCCTCGGCTCCTCCTCGTGCTCGACCCCTTCGACGGGCCTCGTCCGCCTCGGTCCGAGCAGCACCCGGGCCTCGTCTATGAGGGCCAGGTCCGCCTCGCTCCACGGGATGTCCGCGAACGCCGAGGAGCGTTCGCGATAGAGCGCCGCCTGCTCGCCTGCATCGAGGAGGCCTTCGCCGGCCAGCGCGATCAGGGGCTTCGCCCCGAAGAGGTCGTGGAGGAGCTCCTCGGCGCTCAGTCGCGGCCACATGCGGTCGAGCATCTCCGAGAACTGCGGCACCGCCCGGACCCCGCGGGCGAAGTCGGCGATGTCGAAGGACGGCCCCCGTCCGTCGGGCGAGTCGTCCCCCCCGCCTCCGTTCCCCTCGAAGCTGCCTGCACGAGCGTCCACGGGGAGCGACGGCCGCACCGGCTGCAACGGGCGTACGGGCCCGACCTGGCGCGGCCCGCCTCCGGCGGAGAACCGTCGCTCCGCGGGAGATGACTCCCTGGGATCCTCTCCGGTGACCGCGTCGCCGACGGGGGTGCCGGCTCCCGGCACGTCTCTCAGGCTCGCAGTGGAACCCGGATCGTGGCCTGAGCGTCTTGCGTGCACGTCGAGCAGTCGCAGGTACTGCCCCGCGAGGCGCCTGATGACCAGCTGCTCGACGAAGCGCCGACGCGAATTGTGGGTGCCGGGCCTGCGCCTGGC
>DASPSK010000125.1:0-5289 GCA_035623975.1 Acidimicrobiales bacterium
CTCGGAGCTCTCCTTCGACGGCGCGACGACACGGGACATCGCAGCCCGTGCCGGCGTGACCCAGCCGCTGTTGAACTACCACTTCAGTTCCAAGGACGAGCTTTGGCGCGCTGCGGTCGACCGCCTGTTCGACGCGCTCAACGTCGCCTTGACCGATCGAGCCGTCGGGCTGCGAGGCGTCGACGAGGTCACGGTCGCGAGGCTGATGGTGCGCGAGTTCATCTACTTTTCAGCGAGCCACCCGCAGCTACACCGCATCATCACCCAGGAGTGTAAGGCGGACGGGCCGCGTATGGACTGGCTCGTCGAGCGTCATATCCGACCCCTCTACGAGACGACGGCGGCGATGTTCGAGCGGCTCGCCAGCAAGGGCCATGTCCCCGCCATCCCGGCGGCGCACCTTTACTACATCGTCACCGGCGCGGGTCCGACCCTGTTCGTCCTCGGCCCCGAGTGCCGGCGTTTGGCCGGCATCGATCCGACCGACCCAGGGGTGGTCGAGGCCCACGCGGACGCCGTATGCCTGCTTCTCTTCGGGCACTGAGCTAAGGAGCTACATGCGACACGACATCTCTCTCGCCTACCTCGGGATCGAGGTGCCCGACCCCGACAGCCTGACGCCCTTCTTCGGCGAGGTGATCGGACTCATCCCTGGAGAAAAAGCCGCTTCCGCGGGGACGCTCACATGGCGTAACGACGACAAGGCGCATCGGGTCATCGTGCAACCCGGTTCCACCAACGACGCCGTCTTCGTCGGATTCGAGGCCGTCGACACGGCCGCGTTCGACCTGGGGAGGCAACGTCTGAAGCAAGCCGGGCTGGCGGTCCGAGAAGGCACTGACGAGGAATGCGGGCAGCGGAGAGTGGCGCGGCTGGTCTCCGTGGAAGCACCCTGGGGCATGCGCGTTGACCTGGTCGAGGGCCTTGAGGACGCCACGGAACCCTTCTGCTCACCGTTGATGCCCGGCGGGTTCCTCACCGAGGGCGTCGGATTCGGCCACGTGGTGTTCGCCACGACTGCGTTCGAACAGGCGGACGCGTTCGCGACCGAAGCCCTTGGCTTCGAACAATCCGACTGGCTGGAGATGGAGCTCGCCCCTGGCATCGAGCTCGAGGTCCGCTTCTACCACTGCAACCCCCGCCACCACACCCTCGCGCTCGCCCGAGCCCCCTTCGAGCTTCCCCAGAAGCTGCATCACCTCATGGTCGAGGCGCGCCAACGTGACGACGTCGGGGCGGCCTTCGACCGAGCGTGGGCGTCCGGTCTCGGGATCCCAAACGGCCTCGGTCGCCACGACAACGACGAGATGTTCAGCTTCTACGTCGCCAGCCCGTCTGGCTTTCAGGTCGAGGTCGGCTACGGCGGTCGCAACATCACCGATGGCTGGGACGACAATCGGCGTTACGATCGGATCAGCGTCTGGGGTCACCAACCGCTGCGATGAGCTCTGCAAACCTCGACGCTGAGGTAGCCATCGTCGGCTACGGGCCGGTCGGCACGACCCTCGCCATCCTGCTGGCCCAGCTCGGTCGCAGTGTTGTCGTGCTGGAGCGTCAGCCCGGGCCTTATCCGCTGCCGCGGGCCGTGCACTTCGATGACGAGGTGGGGCGGATCCTGCAGTCGTGCGGGATAGCAGCCGAGCTCCGACCCATCATCGAGCCCGCAGAGATCTACGAGTGGCGCAACGGGACCGGCACGACCCTTCTACGGTTCGGCCGTGCCGGGAACGGGCCGAGTGGCTGGCCCGCTTCGTCGATGTTCAACCAGCCGATGTTGGAAGAGCTGCTCCGCCGTCGGGCGGGAGAGCTCACGAGCATCGAGCTGCGCCGGGGGAGCGACGTCGAAGGCATCGATCAAGGCGACGGCGCCGTCGCCCTCCGAGCCGCCGACGGCTCCAAGGCGCGGGCCTGTTACGTCGTCGGCTGCGATGGTGCCAATAGCACGGTCCGGGGTTTGGTGGGGATTGAGGTACACGATCTGGGTTTCTTTTATGACTGGCTCATCGTGGACGTCGTCTTGGACGAGCCGCGGGTCTTCGACCCGATCAATCTCCAGGTTTGCGATCCGGCTCGACCGTCGACCGCAGTCTCGGGAGGTCCCGGACGGAGGCGTTGGGAGTTCATGCGCCTTCCGCACGAGAGCCTCGCTGAGCTCAACGACGAGACCCGAGCCTGGGAACTACTCGCCCCCTGGAACGTCCACCCCGGCAATGCGCGCCTCGAACGGCACGCTGTCTACACGTTCAACGCTCGTTATGCCGAGCGCTGGCGGGCTGGTCGTGTCTTCCTGGCCGGCGACGCCGCGCATCTGATGCCGCCGTTCGCCGGGCAGGGCATGTGCGCTGGCATCCGCGACGCCGCCAATTTGGCGTGGAAGCTCGGCCTCGTCCTCGGCGACAAAGCGCCCGACTCGGTGCTCGATACCTACCAGCAGGAACGGCTGCCCGGCGCGAGGCAGGTAATCGAGTTCTCGATGGCGCTCGGCAAGGTCATCTGCGTCCCCGAACCGGAGGAGGCCGCAGCCCGTGACACGGCCATGGCCGCCGGGGTCGGTCCCGAGCCGGTGGAGGTTCCCCCGTTCCCGGGCATCGGCGAAGGTCTCTTGCACCGCAGCTCGCCTCACGCCGGAGAGGTGTTCGTGCAGGGAACCGTCGACGGCCAGTTGTTCGACGATGTCCACGGCGCCGGGTGGCGGCTGGTGACGATCGACGGCGACGAGATCGAGACATCGCTCCGGGGCTGGTTCGAATCGATCGGCGGCCGGGTCGTCAGACTCGACCGACCGGACCCGATATACAGGCGATGGTTCACAACCCACGACACCAGCTGGGTGCTGCAGCGCCCGGACTTCCACGTCTATGGGACGGCCGACTCGGCCTCGGCGGCCTCGACCCTCGTTGCCGACCTGCGACGGCAGCTGTGTTCCAACTCGATCCTCGAAGGAGCTGCGACATGAAGATCGCCAATGTCAAGGGCCGAGCGGCCTTGGTCGTCGGAGACGAGGTCGCCGACGTGGCCGAGGTCTCCGGGGGCCTCTTCGGTCCGGACCCGATGGGCATCTACGACGAGTGGGAAGGTTTCGTGAGGTTCGCCTCCGAGGTCACGGCCGGCACTCAGGCGCTTGTCGAGGCTGACCTGCGCTGCCCTGTCCCGAACCCGCGCCAGGTCTTTGCCATCGGCCTCAACTACCGCAGCCATGCCGAGGAGTCCGGAATGGCCGTCCCCGAGGTCCCGGCGACCTTCACGAAGTTCCCCTCGTCGCTCGCCGGGCCATTTGACGACATCGAGCTCGTCGGCGACAGCAACGACTGGGAAGTCGAGCTCGTGGCCGTCATCGCCACGCGGGCGGAGCGGGTCGCCGCAACCGACGCCTGGGGTCACGTCGCCGGCCTCACCGTTGGACAGGACGTCAGCGACCGGCACCTTCAGTTCGCGGCGGGCGCCCAGTTCTCTCTCGGCAAGTCCCGCCGCGGCTACGGACCGATGGGCCCATGGGTCGTCACGCTCGACGAGCTCGAGAACCCCGACGATCTCGCCCTCGGCTGTTCGCTCGACGGGGAGAAGGTCCAGGAGGCCCGCACGAGCGACCTCATCTTCGGGGTGCCCCGCCTCGTGGCTGAGCTCTCTGCCGTACTTCCGCTCCTCCCGGGCGACGTCATCTTCACCGGGACCCCAGCCGGCGTCGGCATCGTCCGCCAACCCCCGCGGTTCCTCGCCCCGGGCCAGGTCCTCGAATCCTTTATCGAGGGCATCGGCACGATCCGGAACAGGTGCATCTGACGGCATGAATACGCCGAACCGCCCCGCATTGTTGCCGCTCGCCCCCGAGCCGTTCACCGTGCCCACCGATCGCGCCATGCTCCCTTCGGAGCGGCGGGCGTTCGTACGCACCCATCGCACGTGCGTCTTCGGCTATGGCCGTCTCCACGACGGACCGGCGATGTCGGTCGTCTACTACGTGCCGACGGTGGAGGACGAGCTTCTCGTCTCCACGATGGCGGCGCGCGGCAAAGCGTTGGCCGTCGCCCGCAACCCCAAGGTCAGCCTGTGCGTTCTCGACGAACGGTTCCCCTTCGCCTACCTGCAGGTGTACGCCTACGCCGTGGTCGATCGGGACCGCGACCTCGCCGTGGACGTTCTGATGGCGGTCGCGGGACGGATGTCGGGCGAGCCTTTGGGCGAAGAGGCCAGGCCCTTCATGGAAGGGATGGCCACGCACGAAGACCGCGTGGTGGTCCGCTGCCGTCCATACGAGACGTTTGCACAGCCGGCTCGCCACCAAGGCGACGACAGCCCGGACGAGGGCATCAGGCAGGGGATCTCCGGGACGGTTCCATGGGACGCGCCAGACCCGGGTTGACTCGAGCGCCCAAAGAGATCCTCGCGGCCGAGGTTGTGGGAATCAGGCCGGGCCCACCCTGCCGCCGTATCTGTTTCAGGCTGCGACCCTCTCCGTGAATCGACCGAGGCCGAGCGGCCAGCCACCCTCTGAGCTGACGGCATCACGCATCTGCTGCCAGCCCTCTCCGTGGCGGTCAAGGTGCCGGTGTTCGAGTTCAACGCGTGTCGTGGTGTCGCCTTCGGCGATGAATCTGACCTCTACCTCGCTGGTCCTGTCCGGGTTCGTCTCGATCTGCCACTGAGGGCTCACGTCCCACGAGAACACGACTCGAGTTGGAGGCTCGTAGGCGATGATCCTCGACCAGCGGGACTCGCCTCCCTCTTTCAGCCGGTCGTAGATGTGACCTCCGACCCGCGGTTCGAAGACAGTCTCGGCCGTCGGTGCAAGGTGATGTTCCGGGGGCCACCAACTGCCGATGTCGTCCGTGAAGACGGAGAAGGCCTTGTCGATGGACGTGTCGACCACGATTGACACGCGGACCACGGTGCCTACCATCTCAGTTTTCATCTGTCCTCCTCATTGGCCGCCTGCTCAGCGGCACGCTTGAATGCCCACAAGGCGGTGTTCCAGAACCGTTCGAAGTAGGAGCGCAGGGCTTCCATGCCAGCAGGGTTCATCTCGTACAGCCGTCGTGTTCCGTCGGCACGAGCGATCACCAGCTCCGCCTCCTTGAGCACCTTGAGGTGCTGGGACACCGCAGGACGGCTGACCGGCACCTGCTGAGCAATCACCCCGACCGAGACCGGACCGCGAGCCACCAACTCGAAGATGGCCCTCCGGGTCGGGTCTCCGAGAGCCGCGATCGCCTGATCAACGTTAGTACTCACTTACGGTAAGTCTGAACTTATACATCTCGATTGTCAAGAACTTCGGTTACGCCGTCGAGG
>DASPSK010000129.1:0-2200 GCA_035623975.1 Acidimicrobiales bacterium
CTGGATGTGGCTCGGCTGGCACCTCTTCGCCCGCTGATCTGCGTCCGCCCGCTTCTCTGTTCGCCCGCTGATCTCCACTAGGCCGCGAGACGTCCCTCAGTGACACTTCCGCGGCGCGCGGGCCGATCCGTCAGGCGACCGGGTGGGAGGTGAGCGTGAGCGAGACCGTGTGGTGCGTCCCTGACGGGTCGACCCAGGTCAGCACGATCGACTGGCCCGGTCTGCGGCCCGTGAGGATCGTCGAGAGGGACCCCGGGCCGGAGACGGTGCTCCCGTTGACGGCCGTGATCACGTCACCTTGCCTCAGGCCGGCCTGCACCGCCGGCGTGCCTTCGAGCACTCCGGCCACATATGCCCCCGAGTTGGTCCCCGGCGTCGGGAGCTGGGAAGCGAAACTCTCGGCGTAGGAGATAGTGACGACTTCCACACCGATGAAGCCCTTGTTGTCGATGTAAACCGTCGAACTCGCCTTGCCCTGCTGGATCTGCTGCGCGATGGAGATGGCCTCGTCGATGGGAATGGCGAAGCCGATGTCGGTCGCCGACTGCGTCGAGCTGCCCGTGGCGGCCGCCGTGTCCATCCCGATGACCTGGCCGGCGGCATCCACGAGCGGGCCCCCGGAGTTTCCGGGGTTGATGGGAGCGTCGGTCTGGATGAGCCCGCTCAGGTTCTCGGTGGTGCCCGTGCCCTCGTCGCTGGCGGAGATCGACCGGTTCAGAGCAGACACGATCCCCTGGGTGACGGTGAGCGGGCCCTTCAGGTCGAGGGCGTTGCCGATGGCGACCACGGAGTCACCGACCTGGAGGTCGGCGGAGTTGCCAATGGAGACCGTCGGAAGGCCGGACGCGTCCACGAGCTGCACGAGGGCGACGTCCTGGGACGTGTCGGTACCCAGCACGCGCACGTTGTAGGTGCGGCCTGCGCCGTTGATCTGAGCGGTGATCGAGCTGCCGTCGGCGATGACGTGGTTGTTGGTGAGCACTTCGCCGTTCGGCGTGAGGATCATGCCGGTGCCGGCCGCCTGCCCGCCCGTCGTGGCGTCGATCGAGGTGACGTCGACGACGGCCCGGTCGACTTTGCTGGCAATCGCACTGACGTCGATCTTGGCGCTCGTTCCCGGCGCCGACTTCCCCGGCGAGGGGATGGTCTCGCTCGCTGTCGACTGAGAGTTGGTCCCGTGGGACGACGACCTGCCGATGAGCACGCCAGTTGCGACGGCGCCGACGAGCAGGATGGCGCCCAACCCGACGAGCACGATCCGCCGTAGCTGCCGTGACGGAGGTCCGGTCGGGCCACCGCTCTCGGGAAAGCCGTACCCGCCGCCAGCCGGCGGTTGGCCGCCAGGCGGTTGGCCGCCGCCTCCGATGGGTTGGCCAGGGACGGGGGTTGGCGGTGGTGGCCACTCACCCCAACCCGGTGCCGGCGCCACCGACGAGGTCGGCGTCGTTGGAGGCCACGCGGGCGCCCCAAAGGGAGATGGGGGCTCCTCGGCTGCCTTCGCCTCCCAGCCGCTCGCCGGATCCCAGACCGGGCGCGAAGCCGGGGACGAAGGCCAGGGCGGTGGGGCATACGGCTGCGTCGGCACCTGAGCGGTCTGGTACGGGTTCCAGCCACCTGGCCATGCCCGCGGTTCCCAAGGGGTCGGATCCGTGGGGGGTGTCGGTTCCGTGGGAAGCGTCGGATGCATGACGGGTGGCGGCGCATCCGCTGGAGGCGGCGTCGGATCCGTCGACGGGGAGAAGAGCGACGGAGATGGTTGCGCCGGCGGCGCCAAGCTCCCGGCAGCCGCCGCGTGAGTCTCGGAACCCTCGCTCGGCTCTGCCTCGGGGCTGTCGAATTCGTTCTCCATCGAACCTCTCACTCCCCTGCGATACGCAGCTCATGAGCTGCCAGTTTCGCTCTATCGTCAGCATGCGCCGTCAGCCTGAGAGATTTCTGAGAAGCGCCTCTGGAGTTGTTGGCGAGCACGGCCACGGCGTTCACGGGCCCGTTCAGCTCCTGCGCGCCAAGCCGAAACGCGACCTGCGAACCGACGGCGCCGTGACCGGAGCGAGCCCCGATGACGGCGCAGGCGACCGGGGCCAGATGAGGTCCGCCAGCTCGGTGACGAGCTCGTCGATCTCCTCCATCGTGGCCCGGTAGCGCTCGCGGGGACCGCCATAGGGGTCGGCGACGTCATCGCTGCCGGACTGCCCGAGCA
>DASPSK010000132.1:0-2154 GCA_035623975.1 Acidimicrobiales bacterium
CCCCACGAGCGGGACGAGTGAGCAAACAGCCCCCCGGCGCCCGAGCCGGCCGAAGGGCGGCGGGCCGAGCGAGCAAGCCACGTGGCCACTCGAGTGAGCGGCCGGGGTCGCCCGACCGACACGCTGTCAGGCTCGCGCCGCGCGGGCACCGCCGGCCCTCGAGACCGCTCGGCGGGAGCGCCGTCGTAAGGGCCCCGGTCGGCCCGGTACGCTTGCTGGGCACCTCGTAGGGAAGGTGGGCGGGTGAGCGACCAAAGGAAGACGACCTCGTGACGGCAGAGGACGCCGTGTCGATAGTGGGCGGATCGCCGATGGCCAGCTCGTCAGTCGCGCGGCCCGCACCGGCCGGAGCCTCCGCGGGCGCCGCCGTCCGCGGAGCCGCGTCCGTCACCTCGGCCAGAGGCGGGGCCGAAGGCGCACCCCGGGCCAGCTCCCAGGCGACGCCACGGGCGCCCAGCGCCGAGGTCACCGCAGACGACGCCGTCCGTGTCGCCGCCGACCTGTTCGCGAACATCTCCGCCGTCGTCCGCGGGACGCCCTACGCGTGCGCCATCGCCACCACTTCGGTGCTCGCCGCCGGTCACCTCCTCATCGACGACGTTCCCGGCGTCGGCAAGACCATGCTGGCCAAGGCCGTGGCCGTTTCGATTGGCGCTCGCCTCGCACGCATCCAGGGGCACCCGGACCTCCTCCCCTCCGACATCACGGGTGTCAGCATCTACAACCAGGCGACCGACGTCTGGGAGTTCCGACCGGGCCCGGTCTTCGCTCATGTCGTCCTCTTCGACGAGCTGAACCGCACGCCCCCCCGCAGCCAGGCCGCCCTCCTCGAGGCCATGGAGGAGCGCCAGGTGAGCGTAGACGGGGAATCGTGGCCGCTCCCCCACCCGCACCTCGTCCTCGCCACCCAGAACCCGATCGACCAGGCAGGGACGTATCCGCTCGTGGAGAGCCAGATGGACCGTTTCCTGCTGGCGACGCGCCTCGGCTACCCGGACGCCGTCACCGAGACGTCCCTCGCCCTCAGCCACGGTGCCCAGCCGCGCCTCAGCGATCTTCGCCCTATCTGCTCACCCGACCTGCTCGCCTCCGTGCAGGCAGTCGTGTCCGATCTCCCCTTGGCCAACGACGTCGCCAGCTACGCCGTGGCCATCGTGCGAGCCAGCCGGGAAGCGCCCGGCGTTCGCCTCGGAGGCAGTCCGCGGTCTGCAATCGCCCTGCTGGCGGCCGCCCGTGCCAACGCCGTCGTCCGTGGGCGCACCTACGTGCTGCCCGACGACGTGAAGGCAGTCGCCATGTCGGTTCTCGCCCACCGCCTCGTCACGGAGGCGAGCGGTGCCGGAGCCCTCGAGACCGGTGCCGGTGCCGTGCGCCACCTGCTGGAAATCGTCCCGAGTCCCCGACCCTGAGCCTCGCACCGGTGTGATGAGCGAGAGCGATCCCCGCCGTCCACCCCCTGCGACAACCGAGCGAGCGCGCTCGCGACGGCTGCGACGCCTCCGTCACCTCCCCCGGCCGGACCGATTCCTCGGGCCGGCCGTCTCCGCCTTCATGCTGCTGTTCGCCTTCGGCGCCGTCGCCCACGCCAGCGGCTCAGGATGGGTGCAGGCGATCGGCGCCATCACGGCCGGCCTCGCCTGCGTGGGCATGATCGGGCCTGCGCTCGTCGCCTCCCGCCTCACGGTGACCTGTACCACGGCTCCCCGTGACGCCACCAGCGGCGAGCCTTTCGTGATCACGCTCGTCGCCAACCGCCCACTCAGGTGCACGCCCACGAGACCGCGGGGCCGCGCCACCGTGCTCCCAGCCTTCGAGCCGGTCGAGCTCACGATCACCCCGCCGAATCGTGGCGTGCTCTCGTCGGTGCGCGTCCAGCTGGCGACGGCGGCTCCTCTCGGGCTGCTCTGGTGGTCGGTCGACCGGTTCGTACCACTGCCGGTGACCGTCACCGTCGCCCCGCGGCTCGGCCCCGGCACGGTCGCCCTCTCTGAGTCCGGGGGGGACGATGAAGGCATAGGCCGTCCGGTTCTCGCCGAGACGGGCGAGGTTCGTGGCGTCCGCGCCTACCGGCACGGCGACAGCCGCCGGCGGGTGCACTGGCGAGCCACCGCCCACACGGCCTCCCTCATGGTCCGCGAGACCGAGGACGTCCCC
>DASPSK010000137.1:0-4411 GCA_035623975.1 Acidimicrobiales bacterium
AGTGTCGGACGACCTCTACAACCTCTACGGGTCGCATGGTCGGGAGGGCTGGGTCCTCGATCACCGCGCGGTGAGGTCTGGTCCGAGCGGACGGCGAGACACGTGGGTGGTCTTCTACACCGAGCGAGGCGACGAGAGTCAGCTGCGGACGTTCGACTCCGAGATCGCCGCGTGCGACTATCTCTTCAGCCGACTCGTCCCTGACACTGAGCTCGAGCAGGAGTAATCGATCGGAGCCGTTGGAAGGCCGACGCCAACGTCGCCGCCCACGGCCAGCTGCGTTGAACCCTGACGATCACTCGTCGACCCGTCCGCGTGAGGCGAGCGCCCACGTGCAGCAGGGCGAAGCGCAGTCGCTTCGGCTCAGCCCGCCGTAGCTCCCCGTCGAGGCAGAGGCGCTTCGTCCAGGCGACGAGGTCCATGGCGGCGAGCACGAGTTCGACCCACGCCTCGTTGGACACGACGTCGCGGAACGGCAGGTTCCTTAGCCCCATGTCCTTGGCAGCGCGAATGCGGTCTTCGACTCGCGCATGCCCACGGTGGCGAAGCTCGAGATCAGCGACCTCGCCCTTGGACGTCGTGATAAAGCACTGGTGGCGAAAGCCCTCGAGGGTGTCGAACAGGCTGAGCTGCGCACCGGGATGCGGACGCTCCCGTCGACAGATGAGTCGGGTTCCTTCTCCCCAGGCGGAGAGGTCGATCAGACTGGTGAGCTCGGTCACCCAGGCACCGTCTCGTACCTGGCCGTTCGCCTCGATCGCCTGCACCCAGTCCTCCTCCTGGGCAAGAAGGAGCGCCTCTCGCACCCGATCGTCGATCGCCATGCCGATCGAGACCTCGATGTTCCGCTCCGCGCACGCGTCGACGAAGTCGTGGGAGGCGCCGGCCGAGTCGCTTCGCACGAGGATGGGATGCACGACGAGCTCGGCGTGGTCACCCGGGTGGTGCCCGAGGCGCCACTCCGGAGGCAGCTGCGAGGTCGCCCGCTCGAGGAGCACTTCATGATCGAGGGCATTGTTCGCGCCCGCGTTCCCAGGCCGGAGCATGCCGGCGAGCGCCTCCTCGGTCTCGTCGAGGAAGACGAGGAGTGGATGGAATCCGAAGCCGTGCTTGTTCTCTGCACTTGGCAAGTCGGGGGCCAAACGGGGTCAGCGGATCGGGGTGCCGGCGGCCGTCACACGGCCGGCGATCTGCGAGTAGGCGGGTGCGCCGGTCTGGCCGTTGGCCGCGCCGCCGGTCATCTGCTCGATCTGGTCCATCTTCTGGCGGGCGCCGGCGAGGGTGATCTGCAGGCCGTCCACCTCGCCGAGCCAGCCTTCGTGCCTGGCCTCGGCGATCCGGGCGATCAAGTTGTCGCGGACCTCGAGCAGCCGAGGGCGCTGGGCAGGGTCAGGTCGCAGCAGCGGGCAGCGCAGGCACGCGTGCTCGTGAATGCAGGCGGTGGCGTACGAGCGGCCGCACGTACCGAGTGCGACTTTGCGTCGCTCGAAGTGGCCGAGGAAGTCGTTCCACTCCTCCTCCGTGGGCACGCGGTACTCCGCGCTCGGCCGCAGCTCACGACGGCGAGCGATGAACGCCCGATGGCCGTTGATCACCTCCTCGGGGTAGACGGCCTTGTAGCCCATGGTCGTGTTGACGTCACGGTGCCCGGCGACGAGTTGGGCGATGTGCGGGGGCATGCCGTGCATCACGGCGTCAGTGATGAACATCCGGCGGAAGTCGTGCGGGCTGAAGCGAAGCGGCCGACCGGCGGCGTCGACGACGTCAGTTCCCTCGAGCGCCTTGCCGATCCACTCGCGCAGGCTGTCGGCAGTGATGGCGCGGCGCTCGACACCGATGCGGCGCTGGAACAGGAGGGGCATCGGTGGATTCCAGACGCGCTCGTGTGAGTCGTAGGCGGCGACACAAGCGATGACGTCGTCACCGCGCCGGACGCGGGAGACGACCGCGGCGAGAACGTCGGCGAGCTCCGGGCTCACGACCAGCAGCCGCTCGGCGTCGGTCTTGGACGGGGCGATCTGCAGCAGCGGAACGACTTCGCCGTCGGGCAGCGTGTACTGGATAAGGCTGTGGTGGCTGAGCTCGGTGAGCTCTTCGATGCGGATCCCTGTGTGCCGGAGGGTCTCGACAGCGGCCCAGGTCCAGAACGCCCGGTCCTCCTCGCCCGTCAGGTCCCTACGTCTGTTGGTCTCGGGATCTTCGACCCAGGTCCTCGCCGAGAAGGAGTCGGTGCTCATCTGGGTGCGACGCATCGTCCGGCCGGACACCGTGAACGAGGTCCCGGGCGCCGCCGCCTCGGCCGATCGCAGGCACTCGGCCAAGGTTACGCGCTGTTTGTCGATTCGGGCGACGAGGATCGGCAGGATCGGCAGTCGCTCGCGGGTCCGCTGGTCCATGCGTGACTTACGAGCGCGGATCTCCTTCTGGCGGGCCAGGTCCTCCGGGCGGACGGGGCACGGGGCCGCCCACTGCGCCCATCGGGCCGGGTCCTCCATCGCCCACTGGGACACGTCGAGGTAGAACGCCCGCACCGCCGCCAGACCGTCCTGGCCGGCAGCCCGCCGTTCGTGCACCTCGACCTTCTCGCCGTTGGGTCCGTCGATTTGTCGAATCCTGATCAGCACGCGTCGCTTCCACGCTGCGGCCACCTCGGGGGCCAATCGCAGCGAGCTGATCCCTTGGTGGTGACGTTCGAGATCTCGCCAGAACAGACAGCCCAGGTTGAAGGCCAGAGTCCGCAGCGTGGTGTGGTCGAGCGCCGGCTGGCGCTCTTCGAGGTATTCGACGAGCAGGTCACGGACGGGACGGCACTCGATGGCGTACCGATCGATCAGTTGGGCTGGGCTGAGTTGTCCGATGGTGCCGAAGGAGCGGATTGTCGCCGGCGCCTTCGGTCCGAACACGCCCATGGCGTGCAGCAGTTGGTAGAAGGCCATCGCCTTGTTCACACGGCCCGAGCGACCGTCGATTGTGAGGGAGAGCTGCAGGCAGTCGCCCACCGTGATCTCACGCAGCGTCCCGCCTTTGATGGCGAGGATGGTGGCTGCGCGCCGTAAGGCAGCTGCCTTCAGGGTCCGCCCCGCCAGGGAGGCATCACAGAGCCCGGCCAGCTCGGCGAAGCCGTTGGGATCCCGCAGCATGGCCATGAGCGGAACCATGTTCTGCGGTGCGCGTGGGTTGAGGACCCAATGCAGGCTCGGGCGGATCGCGTCGGTGCAGACGAGTATGAGCGCGCAGACCCGCAAGTTGCTCGAGGTCGACACACCGCCGATGGGCGCGGCGGGTCGGGCCCAGGCGAGCAGGGGCGGCCACCAGTCCGCGTTGCCTGTCGTGTCAGCGCCGCTCGCCAGCCAGCGTTGCTGCCAGGTCTCACCGGACTGGTTGGCCAGCCAGTCCACCAGTCTGGTCAGTCCGAGGCGCCGCCTCTGTCGTGGCGCCCCTACGTCGTCGACCAGTGCCGACGCCGCCAGCAGCTCGGCGAGGAGCTTTTCGCGTGGCCGTTCGGTGGCTGCCCATCTCGGAGGCACCGACCGCGGCGGGAAGGCGCGCCAGAGCCGCTGCATGTCGGGGGCGGCCGACGGCGTGCCAGCTGGGTCAGCAGGATCGTGGGTGAGAGTGTCGAGCTGCAGCGTCCTCACGGTCTCCGCCCGCCGAACAGCACGGCGAGCGACTCGGGCCGGTAGCCGCTCGCCGGCGACGACGTCGTGTCGGATCGGCTTGGTACCGCGCTGAGCGGGTTGTCCTCCTTCGCGCGCCGATGATGGGCCAGCAGGGCGGCAATCACGTCGCCGGGCATCGGCGTGAGGTAGAGCTGGGTCGTCGAAAGGCGGGCGTGACCGAGCACCCACTGCACGTCAGCGAGCGGCAGCTGCGGATCCCGGGCCATCCGATAGGCAGCCGTATGCCGCAGGTCGTGCAGAGTCCAGTTGGCACCAAGTGCGGAAGCTGCGCGGCCGAACATCGCCCGGGCGGCGTGGTAGCCGAGGGGGCGGAGCGGACGGCGCCGCGTCCACCACAGCGGGTCGTCGCGCCCCCACGGTGGCTCGTCGCCGATCTCGGACTGATACAGCCGGAGCCAGACGAACGCGTCCGGCGAGGCGGGGAGCGACTGGATTGCGCGGGTCCCCTTGCGGACGACGGTGATCAACTGCTGGCCGGGGTCGACGTCAGCGCAGCGGGCTCCCAGCAGCTCCGAGGCTCGCGCACCAGTCGAGACCCACATCGCCACCAGTGCCCGGTCCCGATGGCAGCCGAGCTCAGCGAAGACCCGGTTGAACATCTCGTCTGGGATGCAGCGTGGGACCCGGCTCGGCACTCTCGGTCTGTACAGACCCACCCGCTCGTTGCGGAAGAGATCCATCGGGTTGTGATGAGCGTTGGAGCGGCCGGCGCGACGCCCGCGGACCTGTGG
>DASPSK010000131.1:0-3646 GCA_035623975.1 Acidimicrobiales bacterium
GAGGCTCGTGGGGATCCGCTGCGTGCTGCGGCACTTTTGATCTTCGCTCTCGGCCATCCACAGCTTCCCAAGGCGTACCGCTTCCTCGGGCGACCGGCACTCGATCGACTGGAGGCCGAGCTTGCTCCGGAGCAACTGGACACCGCCCGAGAACAGGCGGCCCGAGCGACCCTCAGTGAGTTGGAGGAGGACGCACTTCGGACGGTCGCAGACGCTTCCTCCGGCTGCTCGAAAGCACGGAACGGTTTGCACCCTTAAGCGACCAGCAGGACCGCCAAATCGAGAATCTCCTGCACGGGACGCGTGGGACCCCGCCCCTGACGACGACGAAGCGCTGGGGCTACCCTTCGTGAGCGCCAGATGGCCGAGGAATTCAGGGACGTTGATGGTCTGCTCACAGTGTGGGATTGAAAACCGCCCTGATCGGAAGTTCTGCCGGTCCTGCGGTGGCGAGCTGTTGCGCGTCTGTTCGGCCTGTGGGGCGAGCAACGAGCCGGGCGATCGCTTCTGCGGGGAGTGCGGGGCTGCGCTCGGAGCGCCGGACCCTCCGTCGTCGGCGTTGCGTGATGCATCCGCCCAGCCTGGCGGCGAGCACGCAGACGGCTTCCGCGAGACCCATTACGCGGCCGCGACGACCACGACTGAGTTACGTCATGTATCGGTGCTCTTCTGCGACCTCGTCGGCTTCACACCGCTTTCGGAGTCGAAGGATCCGGAGGAGGTCCGGGAGCTCCTCTCGGGCTACTTCGACCTCGCCCGCGGGATCGTCGGCAAGTACGGAGGAATCATCCAGAAGTTCATCGGCGATGCGGTCATGGCCGTCTGGGGGGCCCCGGTCGCAACGGAGGACGACGCTGAGCGAGCCGTGCGGGCCGCCCTAGAGCTCATCTCCGCGGTGTCGGCCTACGGGACCGAGCACGGCACCGAGCTCGAGGCGCGGGTCGGCGTGGTGACCGGCGGCGCCGCCACGACTGAGACCCCCGAAGAGGGCATGGTCATCGGGGACCGGGTGAACACCGCCGCGAGGATTCAGTCCGCCGCCCCATCCGGGTGCTGCTACGTCGACGAGGCGACTCGCAACGCCACAGCCGCGTCGATCGCCTACCTCGACGCCGGCGAGCACTCCCTCAAGGGGAAGGCCGAGCCGCTCCGGCTCCACCAGGCGCTCCGGGTGGTCGCCGGCGTCGGGGGTGCGCTCAAATCCGCCGGTCTCGAGTCTCCTTTCGTCGGGCGCGACCGCGAGCTCCGCCTCGTGAAGGACTTGTTCCACGCTTCGGCCGCCGAAGCACGGGCCCACCTCGTCTCGGTGACGGGCATCGCCGGCATCGGCAAGAGCCGCCTCGCGTGGGAGTTCTACAAGTACATGGATGGCCTTTCCGACCTGTTCAGCTGGCACCGGGGTCGCTGCCTGTCGTACGGCGAGGGCGTCACGTACTGGGCACTCGCCGAGATGGTGAGAGGCCGGGCGGGCATCTTCGAGGGTGAGGAGGCTTCGACAGCAGTAGGGAAACTGCACGCCGCTGTCGAGGAGTTCCTCACCGATCCCGACGAGCGCCGTTGGGTCGAGCCCCGCCTGGCCCACCTCCTTGGCATCGAGGAGCGGAGCGCCAAGGATAAGGAGGATCTGTTCGCGGCGTGGCGCCTCTTCTTCGAGCGAATGTCCGAGGTACGTCCCGTTGTCATGTCCTTCGAGGACATGCAGTGGGCGGACTCGTCGCTCCTCGACTTCGTCGAGTACCTGCTCGACTGGTCCCGCAACCACGCCGTCTTCGTGCTCACCCTGTCCCGGCCAGAGCTCACCGAGCGGCGGCCGAACTGGGGCGCGGGGCGCCGGAACTTCACCTCGATCTACCTCGACCCGCTGTCGCGCGAAGCGATGGCGGAGCTGGTCACCGGTCTCGTGCCCGGCCTCCCCGAGGACGTGAGCGACCGGATAGTGGCGCGGGCGGAGGGCGTCCCGCTGTACGCAGTCGAAACAGTCCGCATGCTTATCGACCGCGGCCTCCTCATCCGCGAGGGTGCGACCTACCGGCCGGCCGGGTCGATCGGCGCCCTCGACATCCCCGAAACCCTCCACGCCCTCATAGCCGCCCGCCTCGACGGCCTCGCCCCGACCGAAAGGAGCCTCCTCCAGGACGCCGCCGTCATCGGCAAGACCTTCTCGAAGGAGGCGCTGTGCGCGTTGCGGGGCGTGGCGCCTGCCGCTCTCGACGACGAGCTCGGCTCGCTCAGCCGCAAGGAGGTCATCTCCCTCCAGAGTGACCCGCGGTCGCCGGAAAGGGGGCTGTACTCATTTCTTCAGGACCTCGTGAGGGCCGTCGCCTACGAGACCCTGCCCAAACGCGACCGCAAGGAGAAGCACCTCGCCGTCGCCGGCTTGCTCCTCAAGGAGTGGGCGACAGACCCTGACGAAATCGTCGAGGTGGCAGCGTCTCATTACCTGGACGCCCTTCGGCTGGCACCGAGCTCCCCGGACGCCGAGGAGATCAAGGCCCGGGCGCGAGAGATGCTCACTCGAGCGGGCGAGCGCGCCTCCGCCTTGGCGGCGGCCGAAACGGCCCTCGCATACTTCGAGCAGGCGCTGGCTCTCGCCGACGACGCGCCCACGCGGGCAGCCCTCGCCGAGCGAGCCGGCCAGATGGCGATGTTGGCGAACCACACAGACGAGGCAAGGGCGCACTTCGCCTCGGCGATAGCGGCCTTCGACGAGACCGGCGGCTCGCACGCGGCTGCCCGCCTGTCAGCCCGACTCGGCGAGATCGACTACATCGAAGGACACCTCGAGCAAGGCATCGAGCGAATGGAGCGCGCCTTCTCCCTCCTCGGCGGCGAACCTCCCGACGCTGACCTCGCCATGCTCGCCGCCCAACTCGGCCGCCTCCATCTGTTCAGTGGCGCGCACGGCCTTGCGGCCGAGCGGCTGGAGCTCGCGCTCTCGCTTGCCGAGAGATTCCAGCTTCCCGAGTCGTTTTCCCAGGCGCTCAACTCCAAGTCCGTCCTGCTGGACTTCCAGGGTCGCCACGATGAGGCGATGCTGCTCGTCAAGCACGCCCTCGAGGTGGCACTGGAGCACGACTTGGGATCGGCGGCGCTTCGCGCCTACGGCAACGCCGCTGCGTTGTTGGCCGCCGCCGATCGCTACTCCGAGGCCGAGGCCCTTGCCGACGCGGCGATCGAGCTAGCCCAGCGGGTGGGCGATCGCGGCTTCGACGTCTGGTTCCTCGCCGGCAAGGTGACCTTCATGGTGCACGCCGGGCTGTGGGACGAGGCTCTGGCGCTCGTGGACGAGATGCGTGCGAGCGGCGATCCGGCGGGGTTGTTTTACTCGTTGCTGCTGATCGTCGTGCAGGTGTTCACCAGCCAGGGCCGGCCCGAAGCTGGGCGCGAGATGCTGGATAGTCAGTCGATCACAGAGGAGTCAGAGGAGCTGCAGCATCGAGCGCTTCTCGCTTGGGCCAGGGCCGTATTGCTTCGGGATGCGGGGGACTACGAAGGTGCCCTCGAGGCCGCCGCCCGCTCCGTGGAGTCGAGGCACGAACTCGGCGTCCGCTCCGTCAAATTCGGAATCGTCGAGCAGCTCGAGGCAGCCATGGTGGTATACGTCGCTCGGGCGGAGGAGCTCGTCGCCGACCTCGAATCGCTCCCG
>DASPSK010000159.1:0-4227 GCA_035623975.1 Acidimicrobiales bacterium
CCGACGACCCGCCCCCCCGCCACCGCCCGCAAGAAACCCGCCACGCCCTCGAAATCCGCCATCTCCACGTAGGCCGCCCCGACCGCCTCGGGCACGTGGGCGTCTGAGCCGGCACCGGCTGCGAGCCCCCACCGCCGGGCGGCGGCGGCCGCCTCCTCGTTGAGGTGCTCGAGCGACGTCTTGGCGTTGCGGGCCTCGATGAGATCGACGAGCCCCTCGGCGGCCAGGCGCTCGAGCGCCTTGGGGTCGATTCGATGGCGGAGCGGGTCATAGGGGTGAGGCAGGTAGACGAGGCCGCCCTGTCGCCGGATGTGAAGCGCCGCCTCGCGCGCCGAGCGACAGCCGGGCGGAATCCGCTCGGAGAGGAAGAGGCCG
The DNA here is from genome assembly GCA_035623975.1 of Acidimicrobiales bacterium. GTDB lineage: Bacteria > Actinomycetota > Acidimicrobiia > Acidimicrobiales > Bog-793 > JAKACA01. The sequence goes on from DASPSK010000159.1 coordinate 376, forward strand.
ATCACCTCGCCCTCGGGCGTCCGCTGCTCCTGGCCGATCACGAGCCGGCAGTCGAGCTCGGAGGCGAGCCGCCGGGCGCCGTTGATCGTGCCGTGGTCGGTGATGCAGATGACGTCGATGCCCGCCTCTGCGACGGCGGTAGCCAGCTCGTCAGGGGTCGTGGAGGAGTCGCCCGACCACATCGTGTGGACGTGGCAGTCGACGCGCACGTGCCCGCGAGCGAGCGGCTCGGCGAGATGAGGGTGGCGGGCGACGGCCGCCTCGCTCGGGCGAGGCCGCCTCTCCTCGGACAGCTCGGTCCCCTACGACCCGCTCATCGACATGTCGTCGATGGCAAGCGTCATCCCGGCGGCACTCCCCGGGAGCCATTCGAGGTCGCCGCCGATGAAGGCGACGTGCTGCAGCATTCGCTGGATCGTCGAGGCGACGGTGACCTCGCGCACCGGTTCGGCGAGCGACCCGTGGCGGATGATGAGGCCCTCGGCCCCAACCGAGAAGTCACCGCTGACCCGGTTGACACCGGAATGAAGACCGCTCACCGCCTGCACGAGCAGGCCCTGATCGATACGCCCGACGATCTCGTCCTCACTCAGCTCGCCCGGCTCGAGGTACACAGCGCGGGCGCCGACGCCCGGCGTCGTCCGGTAGCCGCCGCGCACGGCCGAGCCGGTGGAAGCCGTGCCGGCGACGCGGGCGGAATGGCTGTCGTAGAGGTAGCCGAGGAGCTTGCCCCCCTCGATGAGCGAGTTGCGCCGGCATGCCAGACCTTCGGCGTCGGCTCGCGAAGCTCCCCAGGCGAGCGGATTCGTGGGATCGTCGACGAGCGCAAGGTTCGGGACCGCCACCTCCTCACCGACGCGGTGGGCGAACAAGCTTCTGCCTTTGGCCACCTCCTCGCCCGAGAGCGTGCCGGCGAGGATCCCGAGCAGGCTGGCCGTGACCCTCCGGTCGAGAACGACGGTGAGGCGGGCCGAGGGGGGTTTCTTGGCGCCGAGGAGCCGCGTGGCCCGAGTGACGGCGTCGGCCGCCGCCTCTGCGACGTCGAGATCGTCGACCGATCGCCCCGCCGTGTAGCCGTAGCCCGTCTGGCTGTCCTGGCCCTCGCCTGCGACGGCGTACACCGAGCAGAAACACGACGTCCGCCGGCTCGTCGCCTCGATCCCCGTCGAGGTGGCGATGGCGGCCTCCGTCATGGCGTCGGAGTAGTCCGAGTGGGCGACCTGGCGGATGCGGGCATCGCCGGCGCGGGTGAGCCGCTCGAGCTCGAGAGCGAGATCGATTTTTGCGTCTGTCGGGATGCCGACGAGTTCTTGGCGCCAGAGGTCGAGCTCGGCCGCCTCGACACCGTCGGGAGCGGCCAGGCCCGCGTGCTCGTCGGGCGTGGCGAAGCGGGCGTTGTCCCGCGCCTCTGTCAGGGCCTCGGAGGCGGAGGCCTCGTCGAGGGCGGCCACCCAGGCAAAGCCCACCCGTGCCTCCGAGACGACGCGGACGCCCAGACCGGCCGACTCGGCCGAGGAGAGGGACTCGATCCCCTGCTCGAAGACGCGGACGGAGGTCTCGCGGCCACGGGCCACGTAGGCCTCGATCTGCTCGCGCCCGGCAGCTTGGCGGGCGACGGATCGAGCGAGACCGAGGAGGTCAGCCACCCGCTGTCCCCCCGATGGTCACGCCCGTCACGCGCAGCGTCGGTTGGCCGCAGCCGACGGGGACCGACTGCCCGTCCTTGCCGCAGGTGCCCGGGCACATGTCGAAGTCGTGGCCGACGGCGTCGATCTTGGAGAGCACCTCCGGGCCGTTGCCGATGAGGTTGGCGTCCCGGAGCGGCTCGGTGATGCGGCCGTCTTCGATGAGATAGGCCTCCGTCATGGCGAAGGTGAAGTCGCCTGTCGCCGTGTTCACCTGGCCACCGCCGAGGTGGGCGACGTAGATGCCATGGGGTGTCTGGGCGACGATCTCCTCGGGGTCGTCTTCGCCGGGCAGCAGGAACGTGTTCGTCATGCGGACCATGGGGAGGTGGCGGAAGCTCTCCCGTCGCCCGTTGCCGGACGACTCCCTGCCCTGCTTTCGCCCCCGCAGGTAGTCCCACATGTACTCGGTGAGGACCCCGTCGCGGATGAGGACGTTGCGTTGCGCTGGGTGGCCCTCGTCGTCGACGGTCAGGCAGCCCCACTCGGGACCGACCGTCCCATCGTCGACGAGGGTGACGAGCGGGCTGGCGACGAGCTCGCCGACGCGGCCCTCGTAGACCGACGTCTTCTTCACGATGTGGTCGGCCTCGAGGCCATGGCCGCAGGCCTCGTGGAAGAGGATGCCGCCGCTGCCCCGCCGCAGGACGACGGGGAGGACGCCGGAGGGGGCAGGGCGGGCCTCGAGTTTCGATACGGCGCGCCGGGCGGCCTCCTCGGCGACGTCCTCGACGTTGCGACGCTCGAAGAGGTCGAAGCCGAGCGTGAGGGCGAGCGTCTCGTAGCCCGTCTGCATGCCGGCGTCGCCCGAGGCCACGCACACGACGCTGAAGCGCGTGCGTACGCGCTCGTCGCCGGTGAGCAGGCCGTCGGAGTTGGCGATCTGCGTCCGTCGCCGCGAGTCGCCGTAGCTGGCGCTCACTTGCACGACGGACGCGCTCTTCGATCGGGCGACATCGTCGGCGCGCAAGAGCAGCTCCACCTTGACGTCTTTGGTGACGTCGGCGGGCGGCGACGAGGCACCGCGGGGACGAGGGAAACTGCGCTCGGAGAGGGCCACCGTCCTCGTCCGACCCCCGCCCTCGCGGGCGACGGCGGCCGCCGCCTCGGCCGCCTCGGTGAGGCCCCGCGCGGACAGGTCCGCCGTATGGGCGAAACCCGTCGTCTCCCCGATGACCACCCGGATGCCCGCCCCCCGGTCGTGGCCCGAGGAGAGCTCCTCGACTTTGCGGTCGTCGAGGGAGATACCCGAGGCCGTGCGGTCCTCCACGAAGACCTCGGCGAAGTCGCCGCCCCTGCGGAGTGCGGTGGCGAGAACGCCCTCGAGGACGTCGCCCTCGACGAGGCGCGGTACCGCCGTCCGCCCGACGGCGCCGGCCCCGTCCGAGGCGACGGCCCCGCTCAGCGGAGGATGTTCCCGAGCATGCCCCCGACGGCGCCCGCCCCGACGGCGTCCTTCTTGTCCTCGCCGATGTACGGCTTGAGGCTGTGGGCGAGGATCACGAGGGGCATCGACTGCAGCCAGATCTTGCCCGGACCCGTGAGGACGACGAGCCAGTGGCCGTCGGCACCGAAGTAGCGGTTGACGATCCCCGGGATACGCGTCATCGAGAAGCTGACGGTGTCCTGGAAGACGCCGACGTGGCCCGGGTGCACGAGCAGCGTCTGGCCGGGGGCGAGGTCGTAGGTCGTGATCTCGCCGGAGAGCTCCACCCAGGCGGTGCCGTTGCCTTCCAGCTTCTGGAGGATGAATCCCTCACCGCCGAAGAGCATGCCCCCGAGGCCTTGATTGAAACCGACGGTGCAGTTGATGTCGGGCGTTCCGCACACCCAGCCGTGGCGGTGCACGAGGTAACCACCGGCCGGCGAGATCTCGAGGGGGAAGATGCGGCCGGGCATCTTGGCGGCGAAGGCGATCATGCCCTGGCTGCCGACGGCCTCGTAGCGGGTGAGGAAGATGCTCGTGCCCGACATCACGCGCTTGAGCCCGCCGAGCAGCCCGCCCCCACCACCCTGCTGACCGCCCATGGCGGTCGTCTGGGTCATCTGCATGTTCGCCGTCATCCACGAGAGCTCGCCATGGTCCGAGATGAGCGCCTCACCCGGGTCGAGGATCATCTCGAGAACCGGCAATGTCGTGCCCTTCACTTCTGCCTGCATCGTCCCA
>DASPSK010000164.1:0-4003 GCA_035623975.1 Acidimicrobiales bacterium
CACCGCGGCGAAGAGCTGGCTGAAGGCGGTCGCGTAGTCCGGATCGTCACCGAGAGCAACAGCACGCGCGGCCTCTTGCGCCTTCTCCAGCTGTTCCAACCGGCCGCCCAACTCAGCGAGGTTCGCGACATCGAACGGCTGACCTTGGTATCCGACGTGACGGGCGCCGCCGACAGCCTTCGCCATCAGCCTGGCCTCGTACGCGCGCTGGCGACACGACGGTCGGCAGTAGCGCGCCCGTGGGCCCCGATTCCCCCGCGGTGGGAGGTGCCGGCCGCACCACTCGCAGGTGAGGGTCAGAGAATCCGTCACGTGATGAGTTGTGACCTACCCCGGAATTCCCCCGCTCACGCCCTGGCGCCGTCGCCCGCTGGCCTACGAGAAGAAATCTCGAAATTCTTCCCCGAAGGCCTTGACTTCGCGACGCTATGGAGCGATGGATGTCGGTCCTTCGTGGCGCTTGTCTCCGGTCGTAGCAGGGCTCATCCCATGTCTGCGCACCACAACCCCCACCGTTCCAGCGGCGAGCAGGCCGCCCTCTCATCGCGCCACCGACCGTGCCGGAAGCCGACAGTGACGCTCCACCCCCCGGGTTGCGTGCCCCTCGACGCGGCCCACGAGGAGGCCGCCCTTTCCGCCCTCGCCGAGCTGCTCGCCACCTACACGGACCCCGACGATGTGGAGGTGGCTTGACCAGCTCCTTCGTCGGAGGTCTCCTCGACCTGTCCAGATTGCCTGCCCAAGGAGCCCGCCCGTGAGAGTCGCTACCTACACCCGGATCTCGACCGACGAGGACCATCAGCCCTACTCCCTCGAAGCCCAGGCGGAGCGCCTCGGTGCCTACGTGAAGAGCCAGGACGGCTGGGAACTCACCCGGCGCTTCAGCGACCAGGCCTCGGGCGCCTCGACCGAACGGGACGGTTTGAAACGCGCCCTGGCCGAGGCCCGGGCCGGCCGTTTCGACCTACTGCTCGTCTACCGGGTCGACCGGTTCTCACGTTCGGTGCGAGGCCTCGCCCAGCTGCTCGAAGACCTCGACGCAGCCGGGGTCGCCTTCCGCTCGGCGACCGAGCCCTTCGACACGACGACGCCGGCGGGGCGGATGATGGTCCAGATGCTCGGCGTCTTCGCCGAGTTCGAGCGGGCCACCATCGTGGACCGGGTGATAGCCGGCATGGAGCGAAAGGCAGCGCGCGGCGCCTGGTGCGGGGGATCCCGCCCCTTTGGCTACGACGTCGACCCCGCGACTGGGTACCTGGTGTCCAAGGCCGACGAGGCGCCGCTCGTGCCGCTCATGTTCGACCGCTACGTCCACGGCCGCGAAGGCGCCCGGGCGCTGGCGGTGTGGCTGAACGAGTCCGGACACCGCACCAAGGCCGGCCGGCCCTGGAGCCACACGGCGGTCCTCACGGTGCTGCGCAACCCGGTCTACGTGGGAAAGGTCTTCTTCCGAGAGGCCCTCCACGACGGTCCCCACGAGCACCTCGTCGACGAGAAGCTGTTCGAACGGGTCCAGGCACTCCTGTCCGAGCGCGGCGAGGACTACTCCAAGCGGGCGTCAGCCACGTCACCGTTCCTCTTGGCCGGACTGGTCGTCTGTGCGCGCTGCGGCAAGCACTTCGTCGGGACCTCGGCCGTGGGCAATCGCTACCGGTATCGCTACTACACGTGCTATTCCCGCCAGCGCTACGGCACGAAGTACTGCGACGCCGAGCGGCTGCCGGCCGAGGAATTGGATGCAGCCATCCTCGGCGCGCTGCTCCACGTCTACGAGCGCACCGATCTCTTTGACAAGGCCGTTTCAGCCACCCGACGCCGGGCGCGCTCCCAGCAGGGGAACCACGACAAGGAACTCGCCGTCATCGACGCCGCGATCACGAAGGCCGAGGACGCGATCGAACGCTACCTCTCGGCGTTCGAAGCCGGCACGCTGTCTGACGCCCAGTGCGGCAAGCGCCTGGAGCAGCTCGCCGCCAAGGTAAGCGAGCTACGCGCCCGGCGCGAGGAGCTGGTCGTCGCCATCGAGCAGGTATCCCTCAAAGCGCCCGACGCAGACGAACTGGCCGCGACGCGGCACCAGATCGAGAAGAGCCTCAAGACCGGTTCCGTGCCGGCCCGCAAGGCGCTCCTCCAAGCCCTCGTCCACGAGATCCGCGTCGAAGGTCGCGACCGCGTCGTACCGTGGTTCCGCGTGCCAGGCGACGCGGACCCGAAGGTTCGCGCCCTGGCGCGATCGGCGCCCCCGGCTGGAATCGGGGCAGTCCTCCGACGTGTGGTACGGCTACGTCGGCGGCTCGAGCTGGCGTGACGAAACCTGATCCGCGGGTTCGCCGATGAAGGGGATCGTACTCAGGCTCTTGACGAGCTCCAAAAGCGATACTCAGCTCGCGGTGAGGCTCGCCGTCATTGTGATCAACATGCTTTTCAGCCTGATCTGATGAACACCCGGCGCGATCCTCGAGAAGGACGGCTCGAACATGAACGTCACCGCACCGAGCCTGTTGGCTGTCAGCGGATGAGTTTCCCGTGTTACCCGAGCCAACCCGCTTGTAAGTGAAGCCTTTCAAGTCCGCCAGTGACTGACGGACAGCACGGTGAGAGCACACAGCACGAGGCCAGCGCCGACGAAGACGGCCGTCTCGGCGCTTTGCAGTGCCCAGAAGTGGCTGGCCGGCTGATACTGCGTCACCCAGTGAAGCCGCAGCTGGGTGACGCAACGTTGGTAGCCGGCGTTGGTGATCTGTCCGTTGCGACCGGCGCAGCGACCGAGCGAGCTGTAGAGCTTGTTCAGGCCGGTGTTCCAGTTCTGGCCGGGCCCCGGACTGTTGCGCCCGATGGGCACGTATCCGGAGTTGATGATCCAGCCCGCCGGTGGTTGAGATGCGGAGCTAAACCCTCCGCTCACTGAACCGCTCACTTGGTGTGGTGCGCCCGCCGAGGTCGTCTCGAGCGGGGCGAGATGGGGTCGTAGCGCCATCACCCAAAACCGGAACCCGACAAACAGCGGCACTCCGGCTGCGAACGCCCAACCGGTCCGCCGGATGACCGACCCGAGAGCTGCTCCCAACATGAATGCGAAGAGGCTGTAGCCGACGTCGACGAACCCGTTGACCGAGAACCCCTCCGGGGCGATCCTCGGGCCGTTACCCACCCAATTGCCCCACTGAGCCGTCAACAGATCGAGGCCTCCCACGATTGCGACGATGACGAGCCCGGCGAGGAGCAGCTTTATTTCCAGCCATCGCGTCCGCCTGATGCTCTGGGTCCAAGCGAGGCGATTTGTACCGTGCTCGATCTCACGAGCGACAAGAGGCGTGCCGAGCACCAGGCCGAGCACGCCTGGGAGCACCAAGAGGGCGACGTAGCCGGCAAATCTCCATTGATCGACGCTCGAGAGGCGGTCGCTAGCTTCGTTGCAGGCAGCCTGCGTGCCGCCAGGCCCGCAAGCATGCAGGAGCGCCAGGTGAGCGGAATGCGCAGCTGCGCCGGTGATTGCCACGACGGTGGCGAGTATCGCGACTACACCGACGCACACCAGTAGCTGCAGCCGCTGGCCCCTCCAGGCGAACCAAGTCATCGGACTTCTACCCCCTCTGCCTTCTCGGCTTCATCTTCTGTTCCCGGCGCGAGGGCCTCGTCTGGTCGACCGGCCACGGGTGATCGGAGGTATCCGAGGACGATCTCCTCGAGCGTCGGCTCGGCCACCTCGAAGGACGGCTCGGAGACCGGTGTCTCGGACCGAATGAGCCACGTGCTCTGGCGTTCCGTCTCGGTCGACGACACGACGACTGCGCCGGCCGGCACGTCCGAGAGCGGCCTCCGTACACCGACGAGCAGCCGGTGGTCCAGCCGTATGTGCTCGAGGTCATCGGCAAGCACGACCTCGGCCTTCGAGAGGAGGATCAAGTAATCGCAGGCGACGTCCAGGTCCGAGAGGGCATGCGACGACAGCAGCACCGTGGTTCCGTACTCGGCCACCGAGGAGAGCAACACCTGCATGAGC
>DASPSK010000168.1:0-11549 GCA_035623975.1 Acidimicrobiales bacterium
CCTCGACGACCACGACGAGCCCACCTCCGTCCTCGACGACCACGACGAGCCCACCTCCGTCCTCGACGACGACAACAACGACCCCACCTCCGCCGGTACGTCTCCTCGGCCCGGGCGACACCGGCCTGGCCGTGCTGCAGCTTCAGCAAAGGTTGAGCGCACTTGGCTATTGGCTCGGGGTCCCAGACGGTGTCTTCGGCGACAGCACCGAGCAAGCGGTCTACGCCCTGCAGAAGGCCGCCGGGATCGTCCGAGACGGCATCGTCGGCCCCGTTACGGAGGCCGCACTTGCAAGAGGCGTCGTGCCGCAGCCGCGCCCAGCTCGCGGACACGTGGTCGAGATCGACCTACAACGGGACCTCCTCATGATCGTGAACAACGGCAAGCTCTATGCCGTGCTGAACACCTCGACCGGTGGCGGCTACACCTACGTCGACGACGGCGTGACGGCCGTCGCGAACACGCCCGTCGGCGTCTTTCGCATCTATCGAGAGGTGGACGGCCTCGTGATCGACTCGCTCGGCGAGCTCTGGCGCCCCAAGTACTTCGACGACGGCTTTGCCATCCACGGGGACTCCTACGTGCCCCCCGAGCCGGTGTCACATGGCTGTGTGCGGGTGAGCAACGAGGCGATCGATTGGATTTGGGCCGAGAACCTTCTCCCGATCGGGACCGAGGTCTGGATCTACTACTAGGGGCCGACAATTTGACGTGCGAGAAGGATGGTTCTCATGCAGCCATACGAATACCGCGGGAAGACAGCCCTTGTGACCGGTGCATCGTCAGGCATCGGCAAAGCGTTCGCCGAGGAGCTCGTCGTTCGCGGCGTCGACCGGGTGATTCTGGTCGCCCGCAGAGAGACGGTCTTGCGCGAAGTCGGTGACGCTCTTGTCGGCAGCAAGCCGGTCCGGGTCGATGTCATCGCCGAAGACCTGTCTTTGCCGGGCGCTCATCGGCAGGTCGCCGCGGCTGTCGCCTCCCTCGGGGCGACAGTTGACGTCCTGGTCAACAGCGCCGGCTTCGGCACCTACGGGCTACTGCAGGATCTGGCCGACACGACCCTCCAAGAGGAAATGAGCCTCAACTGCGCGACCCTCGTGGGACTGACCGCTGCGTTTCTGCCCGGGATGCAGTCCAGGGGGAGCGGCGTCATCGTCAATGTGTCCTCCACGGCCGCGTTCCAGCCGCTGCCCTACATGGCCGTGTACGCGGCAACAAAGGCCTTCGTGTTGTCGTTCACCGAAGCACTCTGGGGTGAGAACCGCCACAGCGGGGTGCGTCTGCTCGCTCTCTGCCCAGGCCCCACCGAGACGCCTTTCTTCGATCGCGTCGGTGCCGCCGAGGCCTCTGTTGGCAGGCGGCAGAGTCCAGACACGGTCGTGGCTGTCGCGCTCCGAGCCGTCGACCAGGGCCGACCGGTTGTCGTCTGCGGCTGGCCGAATGCAGTCTTGGCGAGAATGCCGCGCCTTGTTCCGGCGCGGCCGGTGATCATTCTTGCGGGACGCACGCTGCGGCCGCGGTCTAGGCGGACGCACACCGAAGCGACGCACCAAGCCTCACCAGGGTCCTCGCTTCCTACTTAGAGCGCGCGCCAATAGGGCGAGCATTCGGTTATCCCACCAGTCACGGTGCGCGGACTATGGCGCTGCGACCCGCAGTCCCGATGGCGTCCGCTCCTCACCCGACCTCACGCCGATCGATCGGGCCAAGGAAGAGAGCAACAGAGCGGACTCCGCCTGGTTCAAGTCGACGACGGCCACGGCGGCAAGTGGCGGAGAGATGCGTCCTAGGTCTCGAGCCGCCAGCACCGCCTCGGCGAGAAAGAGACGGTTCTCGATCGTGTCGACAGCGGGCAGCACGGCTCGGAGCGCCTCGTCGAAAGCTTCCTCATCACCGACGGAGCAGGCGTACAGGGCGCGCTCGATCTCCGGTGTGAACACACCGGGCAGCCGCACGTGGAAAGAGACGTCGAGCTCGGGGAGGAAGATCACCTCGTCATAGAGCTCGCGGAACTGTTCTCGGCCGATTCCTCGGAGTGCCGGGAGGACAGAGGACTGCAGCCGGGCGAGCGTCGCCCGTGGCGTCGTCACGCGCAGCTCCGCTTCGGCGAGGCAACACCGCTTGGCCTTCAGGCGACTCCCGCAGGGACACAGCTCGTTACGACGCTCCTTGGTCACGACGACCACCTCCCTCACTGATCCTTCCTCGCGCGAGGTGGGAAGTGGTGGACCTGGATCCACCAGCCGTGGGGACGGCCCGGACATGATCCGGTTGCTACCCGAGCCCCAACGACTGATGGAGGTACCAATGCTCGCGCTGCGTCCGGACATTGTGGAAGCGGTCTGGCAGGCCGTCGCCGGCCACCTGCCCGAACGGGAGGAGAAGGCCCACCCGCTCGGCTGCCACCGGCGTCGGGTGCCCGACCGTGAGAGCTTCGAGGCGATCCTGTTCCGACTCGTCACCGGCTGCAGCTGGGACGTCGCTGGCCGTCTTGGCAAAGGCGGGGAGACGACGCTGCGGCGCCGGCGCGACGAGTGGCTCGCAGCAGGGGTCTTCGACGCCCTCGTCGAGGAGGCACTCCGTGCCTACGACCGTGTGATCGGCCTCGACCTGAGCGAGGTGGCACTCGACGCCTCGCAGCACAAGGCGCCCTGTGGCGGCGAGGGGACGGGACCGAGCCCGGTCGATCGCGGAAAGACCGGGTGGAAGTGGTCGATCGCCACGGATCGCTTCGGGATCCCGATCGGCTGGGCGACCGACGGAGCGAACCGCCACGACTCCATGCTGCTGCCGCCGACGCTCGACGACGTCGCCTCCCGGGGCCTGCTTGTCGAGATCGAGACGCTTCACCTCGACCGCGGCTATGACAATGGCGTCGTGCGCACCCACGTTGCGGGTCTCGGCATCGACGACCTCGTCCGTGCGCGCAGGCGAGCGCCGGGCGAGGCGTCAGGGGAGAAGAAGACCGTGCCGCTCGGACTTCGTTGGCCAGTCGAGCGGACGAACTCATGGCTGTCGAACTTCGGCGGGCTGAGGCGGAACACCGATCGCTTCGTCGGTCAGCGATTGGCTCAGCTCGCCCTCGCCATCACTGTTGTCATCGTCGTCAAGCTCATGAAGTGGGCGGAGCGCTGGAACCGCTGACCGTCACCCTGAACTCGCCTATTGGCGCGCGCTCTTAGATGCATCGCTGTTTCTACTTCGTGTTACACCGCGTCCCGGCTTATGCCCGCTGGTTTGAAGTTGAGAGGCGGTGGGGTTTCCCTCCCAATCGGCCTCCCATGGCGAGGCCACGGCCGCAGCCGCGGTGCTGCGAGTGGTCGGGCGCCGCCGCCGGCGCATCAAGGCAGTTGACAGCCGCGCGGTTGTCGCTGCTGAGTCCGCCTACAGATGCCGTACTCGCGCTCCCACGCCGCCGCGCCACGCCAGCCATGAACCGAGCCCAACGACGAGGGCACCCACGATGCCGGCCACCGTCCAGCCCGCGAGCGCGAACAAGACCGTTCCGACGAGAAAGGCCGTGGTGACGCCGAGGCGGTCAGCACTCCACCCACGTGCCCTGGCTCGCCCGAGCGAGACGAGGCTGGCCGACAGGAGGCCGAATACGACCACGGCCACGGCCGAGGCACCGAGCATGAACATCCCGAGGCCCAGGGTGAGGGCTACGATTCCGCAGACTTCCAGACCCCCCGTGCCCGAGTGCTGCTGGGCACTCGCCTCGTCTCGTAGGTTCAATGCGGACAACTTTCTCTCTGGTTGAAGAACCTTCCTTGGCTTGGACTCTTCACCGGGTACGCGGTCCAGGAGACGAGTGCCCCCGCCTTTGCCTTGCGCAGCCTCAGTCGGGATTCGTGGCGGGCCGGGTCCTGTCAGCTCGGAAGCACAGACCGTCCCGACTGGTGCCCGGTTCAGGCCGGGCGGCGCTCACCCGGCTCCGGCGTGCGTGCCGGCTGGGACAGCCCGAGCAGCTCCTGTGAATTCGTTCACTAATAAGGTTAGGATCGGCGTGCGTCGACAACTCGTCAAGAATGCGCGCTGGGCGTCAATAAATTATCGAACCGCCGAAGGGATCCGCGAGGGCATCGTCGTCGGCCTCCGCGTGGCCCTCCCGGGTGCGGGGCACGACAATCCGAGGACGGAGCCTCCTGTCTCGGATCAGGGTGGGCGCACAGTGATAACCCGAAAGGCGGCCACTCGCGCCCCGCGAGGAGGCGCGCCTCGAAGGCAACCCTTTGCGCGTACCCTTGGGCAGCTGGGGCGGGGAAGGGAGGCACCGATGAGGATCACGACGATGTCGGTCGTTCCAACCGTGGCCGTAGCGCCGGGCCTGGCTGGGGTGGTGGGGGCGCCGGCCGGGCTCGGTGATGTCGCTGATATCTCATGCGCGACTACATCACACTGCATCGCCGGTGGGGTCGAAACAGACCTACAGCCACGGTGCCGTCGCGACCACCGACGGCGGTAAGAGCTGGACAGTGCAGACACCCTGAGGCGCTCTGGACTCGTGCGGCGTGGGCGCCTCAGGAGCCTGGCAGCTCCTCCTGAGCGGGCGTAGCCTGCCAGCACGCTTCGCAAGGAGCCTCGCCGTGCCACTCGTCGTCGAACAGCGACATGCTGTCGAGGGCTCTACCGCAATCGGTGACAGATGAGAGACCTTGTACCCGATGGACATTGACGTTCAATCCGGCTTCCACGCGGGGCCCTCCGCGACCGTACGTCGTCATGATGAGAAGATCGGCGCTGCGCCAACAGTGGATCTGTTCCTGCGACTCGTCCACGCACGCGACCGTACACCCGCGCCCGTCCGGACGGAATGACCTTGCGACACCTGGAAAGTCATCCCACGACCGGGCGATCTGCCAGGCTGATGCCCCGACCGGCGGCGTCTGCAGCAGGTCGATCCACCCCCGCAACCGCGCAATGTTTGGCTGCAGGTCCGCCGCCGGGCGGCCGCATGACACACTGGGAGGACACATGATCACGGCGTTCTCGGTTGCCCCTGTCGGCACAGAAGACGTTGGCGCGGCGGTAGCTGAAGCAGTCAGGCTGGTCCGCGAGAGCGGTCTGCCGAACGAGACCAACGCCATGTTCACGAATGTCGAGGGCGAGTGGGACGAAGTGATGGCGCTCATCAAGTCTTGCGTCCTTCGCCTCGCAGAGGACTCGCCCCGAGTATCGGTGGTGATCAAGGTCGACTACCGACCTGGCGTCACTGGGGCGCTCCACGGCAAGGTCGAGACAGTCGAGCGCCACTTGGCCGAACGATCGAAGTAGGACCTGTTCACAACGCCGGGAAAGGAGAGGTCGACCGTGAGCACTCAAGAGCTGCTGAGACGCGTGGCCGAGAACATGTCTGTGCGTCGTGCCTTCGGGCCGGCCTACGAGCGCGACGATCTGCTCGTCATTCCGGTGGCACTCGTGATCGGGGGAGGCGGGGGTGGCGGGGGGGCACCGACGTCGTCCTCGATCCCACCCGCAGAAGAGGCTTCAGCGACGGCGGACGGTGCGGCCGAGGGTGAGGGCGGCCAGCCGACCCGCTCCGGAGGCGGTTTCGGGGGCGTGGTCTTGCCTATGGGTGTCTACGTCGTGAACGCTGGTCAGGTCCGCTGGGTTCCCGTGATCGACGTCACCGTGCTCACCTTGGCGAGTCTCAGCGCGCTCCGAGTTCTCGCCGCTTTGCGGGGCCGCTCTCGGCGCCGCCACCATGACTGACGGCAATCTGGCGTGATTGAGCCGCCTCTCAGGGCGTCGCCGGAGTGTCGCACGGGTCGGGGCGGTGGTGGGCGGTGCGGTCAGTAGTAGATCCACACCTCGCTTCCGATCGGATCGGCGTTGATCGCCCAAATCCAGTCGATGGCTTCGTTGCTGACGCGGACGCAGCCGTGGGAGACAGGGTAAGGGGGCACGTAGCTGTCTCCGTGAATGGCGAAGCCCTCGTAAAAGAACCTAGGCCGCCAGAGGGTGCCGAGGGAGTCGACGTCGATCCCGTCGATGTCGGCATAGGTATGGAAGATCCCCTGCGGTGTGATGGCTACTGAGGTCACACCCTGGTCGGTGTAGGTGTAGCCGCCCCCCGTCGAGGTGTTGAGCGTGACCCAGAGCTTGCCCTGCCGCAGGATCATGAGGAGGTCCAGGTTGAGATTGACCTCGATCAGGTCCCCGGATGCGGGGCGTAGAACCGGCACGACTCCTCGCTCGAGAGCGCCCCAGGTTGCGGATCCGACGACGCCGTCGCGTGGAAGGTTGCTCGCCTTCTGGAGCGCCCACACGGCCTGTTGGGTAGCGTCTCCGAAGAATCCGTCTGGCGCCCCGACCCAGTAGCCGAGGGCGCTCAGCCTGCGCTGCAGCGTGAGCACGATCGGGCCGGAGTCGCCGTACTGCACGGTGGGTGGCAGGTTGACCGACCACTGTGCCTTTCCCCCGCTGTCGTAGATCACGACGTTGCCATCGTCCTCGACGACGAGGTAGTTGTCCAGGCCGGTCGTTGTCGTCTGCCAAAGCACTTCACGGCCGGCAAAGATGACGAAGTTGCCGTCCCGTTGAAGCTCCGCGAACGCATCGATATGGCCTTGTGTCCCGCTCTCCCATGTCGCTTTGCCGTGCTCGAACAGCACGAGGTTCCCGTCCCGCCCCATGGTGAGTCGGTAGTCCCCGTCCCGGGACACCAGCGACTGGTCGGGACCGAGCACGGACGAGGCGCGAAGCAGGTTCGTCGCCGGCGTGAGCGACGCGCTGGCCGCTTCCGTCGGCGCGACGACGAGCCCGGCGATCGCGAGCGCAGCGATCATCTGCAGCCATGCGTACCTTCTGGCGGCGCCGTTGCCGCAAGTTCTCCTGTCGCGGCACATGATGCGTCTGGTCATGTGATGCCCAGCCCACCTTCCTTCATTTGGAGGTGCGCTGACCCCACCTGCACCTCGTCACCCGGCTGCCCCCGGAAACTGTACGTCAGCTGCACTTGAGTCGGGAAGCGCCCAGGGCGCCGGCCGTCATGCCCGGGGACTACAGCGCCTGCCCTCTCTGCCCTCGCTGCCGGGGAGTTGCTCGGTCCCCTGTCCCTAGGCGGCGATGGTCGCTGCGCTGGTGGCGTCCCCGACGTTCTCGGCCGAGCCGTAGTTACTGACGGTCCCCTTCGAGGACACGAGCCAGTAGCCGGAGCCGACCGGAGCCGCCGCCATGCCGACCACCGGTGTCGCCGGCTTGGAGCCGGTAACCGTCTTGGCCCCGCCCTCGGCGAAGACCTGTCCGCCGGAGTCCACGAGCCAGTAGCCGTTGCCGCTGGGGGTCGGGGCCATTCCGACGACGGACGAGCCCGGATTCTTGGCGTTGCCGTGCGACTCGGCGTCGCCGAAGGCGATGACCTTGCCGTTGCTCGCCACGAGCCAGTATCCGCGGCCGCTCGGGGTCGATGCGATGCCGGTGATGACGTCGCTCTTGGCCACGGTCCCTTTGTAGGTTGTGACCTTCCCGAAGGCTCTGACAGTGCCGTCGCGAGTGACGATCCAATAGCCCTTGCCCGAGGGAGCGGCGGCGATCCCGACGACGTTCCTGGCGAATTCACCCCCGTAGTACTTGGCGTCCCCGAAGGCTGTCACCGCCCCCGTCGTGGTCACGATCCAGTAGCCGAGTGCATTCGGGGTGGTGGCGATGCCGGCGGGCGTGACACCCTCGCCGGCGATGCCGCCGTGGGACCAGGCGTCTCCGAAGCCGCGGACGCCACCGCTTGCGGTCATGACGAGGTAACCGTTGTCTCCGAGCGTCGGCACGACCGTCGCGACGGCGCCGACGCCGATGCCTGCCGACGACGTCGCCGCCACGTGCACGGTCCACTGCGCTCCAGCCTGCAAGGTCGTGAACTTGGCGTGCCTCACCGAGGCGGCCGTCGTGAACAAGATGCTCTGCAAGCCGGGCGCTGTCAGGCGGAGCCGGTACCCGGTCACCGGCGAGCCGCCGGCGCTCTGGGGCGCCGCCCAAGCCACCGAGACGACACCCGCGCCCGCCGTCGCCGTCAACGACATCGGGGCACTCGGGGCACTCGGCCGGAACGCGAAGTCCGCAGACGTGCTCGTGGCACCGGTGAATACGCTTTCGGCGGTCGTGACTGTGACCTTGACCGTCGTGCCGGCCTTCCCGGGCGGCGTGAGGACCTCGGCCTCATCGGTGCTGCCGCAGTCGAGGGCCGCCGGCTTGTTGTCGACCGACTGGGTCACGTCGTCGCCGAACGAGACGCTCACCAAACATCCGAGGTTCGCCCCGGAGATGTCCACTGTCGTGCCGCCGTGGGCGGGGCCGCTCGCGGGTGAGAGTGACTCGACCCGCGGGTTGCCGGGCGGATAGAGGATGAAGACGCCGCCTGGCGCGTCGGCGGCGCATCCGGTCGACGTGCACAGCTCGACGATGGCAACGGCCGGGTTCTGCGACACCGTCTGCGTCGTGACGCTCGTGTCGCTGACGACGTCGTAGGTGTATTGGGTGCCGAGGGAGTAGGGGGTGTCGGCATCCACGAATCCGATCGGCCCGAACACTTGCTCGAAGCCGGCGCCGCTGATGGCAATGGGTGTGCCGCCCGTGTCGGCTGCGCCGGAGAAGCCGAAGAGCGTCCTCGAGGTGGTCTCGTTGACGACACCGGTAACGCCTGGGACGCCTGCGTACTCGACGGGTGACTCCGATGACTGCCCGGCCATCGTGTCGACACTGAAGGGAAGGCTCACCGGTTCGAAAGACGGCTGCCCGTTCGCGCTCAGGTTCGGCGGCGCGAGGATCTCGATCTTCGTGCCGCTCTGGTAGGCACACGTCCCCGCTTGGCAGAAGTCCTGCGACGACTCCTGCGTCGGGTCGCCGAAGTTCGCCCAGTTGAAGGTGAGCGGGTCGAATCCCTGACCCTCGACCGTGATGAGACTGTCGCCGAGCTCGCTCGCGAGGGTCGGAGGGTCGCTCAGGCTCGTCGAGATCGAGGTGATGGTGGGCGACGGGACGTAGTCGAACTCCGTCGGTTGCTGGTTCTCCTCGCAATCGCATCCGGTTGGGAGCTGCGGGACGCCCATCGTCGTCGTGCTGAGCGTGGCGCCCTCGTAGGGCGGCAGGATGGTGGACTCGGTGCTGTCGTGACTCCCTTCCTGCACCTGCACCTCGGTCTGGCAGATGTCGTTCGTGGTCGTCTCACCCGTGGCCAGCTCGCTCTGCGTGGCGCAGCTCGTCGTACCGGAGAACGCCGGTGGCGTCGTTTCGATCTCGAAGGGCGACACGACCGTGACGCTCGTCGCCGCGACGCCCCCGAAAGTGACCGTTGCCGGCGTGGAGAAGCCCGCTCCGTAGATCTTCACCTGACCGGGTGGGGCGGCTGTCTCCGAGGCGCCGTCCGGGCTGATCCAGGTCACCGACGGCGTCGTCGCGTGGGCTGTCTCGTCCACGTACACCATCGTCGTCTTACCGTTCACGAGCGGGCTCGACTGACCGGAGGTGTTGCTGACGACGACGTTTGCCGGGCCCGTGCCATCCTGTGACAAAGGCCCGTTCGGCGGGAGAAGGTCGCTCGCCGGTGGGAACGTCGCCGTCAGGCTCGTGGCGCTGTTGACGACGATGCCGCTTGTGATCTGCCGGGACCCAACCTGGATGCTCGAGATGGCCGGGGAGCCCGACGACCCGAAACCCGACCCGGTGATCGTGACGCTGCCGCCGGCGGGACCGAGGGTGGTCGGGCTGAGCGAGGTGACCGTCGGCCCGTCACCGACCCTGGCGTCGCTGCAGAGGTTGAAGGCAAGCCCGTCGTTCGCGCCTGTGGGCCCGATGAGATCGGGAGAGCCGAGCCCGGAGGCGAGGTTGTAGCCCACCGTGGCGGGGAACACGAGGCCGTCGTCGAGCCCATAGATGTCGTTGTTCCCGACCGTGACGTCGTTGAAGGAGTCCGCGTAGGTCGTCGGGTTCGACGCGACCGCGTACAGCAGCGGGCTGACGAACCCGACGCCGGCGCCGCCGAAATTCGTCGTGCAGGTCGCCGAGGCATTGACAAGGGCGAGGAGAGCGGCCCAGATCGGGGTGGCCGAAGACGTCCCCCCGATGGTGATCCAACCGTCGAAGGGCCCTCCGAACTCGGTGCTGTAGACCGTCACCGCCCCGGTGAACTCGTCCGCCTGGGCGGAGACGTCGGGCACGAGGCGACAGGGGGCGCTCCCGCCAGGGTCCACACCGCCGGGGTTCCCACCCGAGGCAGTGGCGTCACAGAAGCCGGTCGGAAAGCCGGCTGCCGTCTCTACGGCATTGGCATCGTTGTACGTGCTGCTCCCGGGAGCGACGATGCCCGGCACCTTGGAGTCGATCTGCCACGTCGGGCTGGTCCACGACATCGAGATGCCCCCGCCGCCCGCTCCGTACTCCGCCCCGTCGTTCCAAACGTGCTCGGTGGGGGGCTGGGTGGCGTCGCTGATCGTCGTGCCGCCGACCGAGACCACGTAAGCCTGGCTGGCCGGGTCGAGCACGGAGAGCGGGTTCTCGCCGGGGGGAGGCTCGGGGTAGCGGAGCTCGTTACAGCTGTCGCTGCCGGTGTCACCCTCAGCGGCGAAGACCGACTGACCTTGGGCGGCCGCCTGCTCGAAGAGGAAATTCTCCGCCTGCTGCAGACCGGGCTCCGCCAGCTGGACCGCCTGCTCGCAGAGGCCCCAGCTCGACGTGACGACTTTTGCCGTGTCGTTGTCGATGATGGCGGCGTACTCGTCGAGTCCGCCGAAAGTGGTGTTCGGAGCCTCGTACACATCGATGTCGGCCCCAGGGGCGATGGCCGAGACGTCCTCGACGTCGAGGATGGCCTCGCCGCTCCCTTGCCCGGCCGGCTGGCCACCGTCGACTGCGTACGGCCCGCCGATGGTGAGGCGGTCTTCGATGGCCTCGAGCGCGCTCGAGCCCATGTAGCCGAAGTAGCACGAGTCGAACGTGTCGATGTCAGAAGCCAGCACGGGCTCGAGCTCGTAGACGGCGATGCTCTGGCCCGAGCCGAGGTCGCCGGCGGCGTACTCGCCGAAGGCGCCGTAGGCGTGGGCGATCTGGTCGTCGGTGAGACCGCCGAAGGCCTGAGCGTCCTGGCTGGCGACACTGCACGCCGTCGGCGAGCCCGTCGGGTGCCTGAACTCGACGGGCTTGGCCGCCGGGAACTTGGCCGTGGCGGTGAGGGGCCGACGGACGAGGCCGGCCGGCTGCGCCTGCACGAGGTCATCGAGACCGACGACCGCCACGACGTCGCGGGCGATGGTCGAGGGGACCCGCACGGCCGACGTCGTCGCCTGCCCGATCCTGCCGTCGGCGAGGCGGTAGCTGGCGATGCCCGTGTGGAAGGCGGTTCCGATCCGGGCTGCCGAGCCGGTGAAGGTCACGAGGAGGCCGTCACCGGTGACACCGGTGACGTGCAGCCCGTCAGACCTGAGCTGCGACTTGACGGCGGCGATCGTGGAGGCCGCCGGCCCGAAGCGGGCGGCGAAGGCGCCGGCCTGAAGGTACTGGTGGTAGAGGGGAGACCGCTTGCTCGTGACGGCGGCGATGAACTGCGTGAGGCCGGCGTT
>DASPSK010000182.1:0-2015 GCA_035623975.1 Acidimicrobiales bacterium
CGTGGCCGCCCTGCGCGACGACATCGGCGGTCGCCTGCACCAGCTGAAGGTGGTCCAGGCCCAGCTGGCCATGCGCGAGCGCACCCTCGACGCGCTGATCGGCCTGGTCGCCGAGGACCCTCCCCAGGCGCTGGTGGAGGCCGAGGTGCGCGAGCGGTTGCACGACCTGGGCCACCGGCTCGAGGCCCGCCACCTGACCGTCGAGCAGTTCCTGCAGGCGTCGGGCCGGGACGAGACCGCGTTGCTCGACGAGATCCGCGCCGAGGCCGCCCGGGCCGTGCGTCTCGACCTCGCCCTGCGGGCCCTGGCCGACGCCGAGGACCTGCAGGTCACCGAGGAGGAGCTGGACCAGGCGATCGAGCAGATGGCGCACCAGGCGGGCACCACGCTGGACGATCTGCGCCGCCGCCTCGACCGCGCGGGGAGGCTCTCCGCGGTACGCTCGGAACGGAGGAAGGCGAAGGCGATGTCCTGGCTGCTCGACCATGTCGAGCTGGTCGACGAGGAGGGGAAGCCCGTCGACCGGGACGTCTTGCGCGTGGACGTCGGAGCACACGAATCGGGTGCCGAACCCGTCGGGGACGAAGTGGGCACCGCCGAGGCGGTGGGGCCCGGCGAGCAAGGGAGCGAAGACGTGGTGGCTGAGGACGCGCAGGCCGAGGGCGCCGGGGCCGACGCGCCGCCCGCACAGGTGACGGGGGACCGCTCGTGAGCCGGGGCGGCGCCTACGACTACCTGGTTCCCACCGTCATCGAGCAGACGAGCCGGGGCGAGCGGGGCTACGACCTGTACTCCCGGCTCCTCAAGGAGCGCATCATCATCCTGGGCACACCCATCGACGACGCCGTCGCCAACCTCATCTGCGCCCAGATGCTCTTCCTCGAGTACGAGGAGCCCGACAAGGACATCCACCTCTACGTCAACTCGCCCGGGGGCGATATCACGGCCCTGTTCGCCATCTACGACACCATGAAGTTCGTGAAGCCCGACGTCTCCACCTTCTGCTTCGGCCAGGCGGCGTCGGCGGCGGCCGTCCTGCTGGCCGCCGGGGCCCGCTCCAAGCGCTTCGCCCTGCCCCACGCCCGCATCCTCCTGCACCAGCCGTGGGGCGGCGCCGCCGGTCAGGCGAGCGACATCGAGCTCCAGGCCAAGGAGATCATCCGCATGCGGGACCTCCTCAACGCCATGCTGGCCGACGACACGGGCCAGCCGGTCGACAAGATCGCCAGCGACACCGACCGGGACTTCGTCATCACCGCCGACGAGGCGGTGAAGTACGGCCTGATCGACGAGGTCATCACCACCAGGGACGCCGTCGGTGCGGCCGAAGCCGTCGGCGCGGCGTAGGCTCGGACCGGGACGAAGGGGGCGAAGGTGGCGAAGTTCGGCGACGGCAACGACCTCGTCAAGTGCAGCTTCTGCGGCAAGTCGCAGAAGCAGGTCAAGAAGCTCATCGCCGGCCCCGGCGTCTACATCTGCGACGAGTGCATCGACCTCTGCAACGACATCATCGCCGAGGAGCTGGCCGAGACCACGGAGCTGTCCTTCGAGGAGCTGCCCAAGCCCCGGGAGATCTTCGACTTCCTGAACGACTACGTCATCGGCCAGGAGTACGCCAAGAAGATCCTGTCGGTCGCCGTCTACAACCACTACAAGCGGGTCCAGGCCGGCCCGGCCCAGACCGCCGAGGTGGAGCTGGCCAAGTCGAACATCCTGCTGCTCGGGCCTACGGGGTGCGGCAAGACCCTGCTCGCCCAGACCCTGGCCCGCATGCTCAACGTGCCCTTCGCCATCGCGGACGCCACGGCGCTCACCGAGGCGGGATACGTGGGGGAGGACGTGGAGAACATCCTCCTCAAGCTGATCCAGGCGGCCGACTACGACGTGAAGCGGGCCGAGACCGGGATCATCTACATCGACGAGATCGACAAGATCGCCCGCAAGAGCGAGAACCCGTCGATCACCCGCGACGTATCGGGTGAGGGGGTCCAGCAGGCGCTCTTGAAGATCCTGGA
>DASPSK010000228.1:0-4562 GCA_035623975.1 Acidimicrobiales bacterium
CCAACAACGGGTACAACCTCTACACCAGCCTGACCGCCTTCCAGAGCCTGACCCACCACCCGGGGATGGCCAACGCCCTGCTGGTTCGAGCCGCCGACAAGAACCACGCCTCCATCGACGCGCTGGCCGTCCGATTGGAGGGCGTCCTTGCACGCTCAGGTCATTCGAGCCAATCGCAGCTGATGTACGCCGGGAGGGCCACCGACCAGGCGTCGGAGCACAGCATGCTCATCATCGTCGAAGGCATCGGCCTGCTCATCGTGGCCATCAGCATGCTCGGCTTGGTCAACGCCATCACCATGAACATCATCGAGCGCACCCGCGAGATCGGCGTGCTGCGCTGCCTCGGGGCGCGGGGCCGCAATCTCCGGCGCATCTTCCGCACCGAGACGATCACCCTCGCTCTCGCCGGCTTCCTGGTGGGAATCCCCCTCGGTTGGGTACTCGCCCACACCCTGCAATGGCTGGTCCTGCACCTGGTCGGACCGCAGCTCCCTGCCCCCTACTCGCTGCCGAGCATCGGCGTCGCCTTCGTCGGAACCGTCCTCCTCGCCGCGCTCGTGGTGATAGCGCCGCTTCGACGGGCAACGAGACTCCGTCCCGGTGACGCCATCCGTTACGCGTGACGTGTCGGCGAACCGGATGGGCGGTCACCACGGCGATGCTCAGATGGGGAGTGTCGGCGCCTTGCCCACGGACGGCGGGACCGACGCTCTGGCTGCGTATGCACGAGATTGATCGGTAACGAAAAGCTGCTGACCAACCCGTTGAAGCGTGTGAGATCGACCGAGTCGCCAAGCGGCATCGTTGCTCGGCTTCGTAGTCGAGGAGTCGAAAGCTCACACTGTGGCGGGCGTTGTCTTGCACGGGTCCGTCCACCGCAAAAGACCTGTTGAAGGAGAGGAAAACGGCAGACCGTCATTCCCCCACCAGGTCGCGGTGCCGAAAGGCCATCAGGCCGAAGGCCGCCGCCGCCACCCCGAGGGCGACCACGATGGCCCCGACGGTCCAGTTGGGTGCGGAGGCTGGCGCGGGCGCCATCTGGTGGAACAGAGAGGTGTCGAGCAGCCAATGGTTGTAGTTGGCGACGCCACCCAGCACTTCGACCAGGACCGACCAGACGATCACGCCGTAGGTGGCAATCGAGGTGGCTCGCGGCCACAGCCCGATCACGAGCGCCCCGACGCCGAGCACGCACAACGCCGGCGGGACGATGTTGAGCCCCGCGCCGAGCAGGCTCGTGAACCGCAAGCCGGTGTGATCGGTGGCGGCGCCGAGCCAGGCGAACACGCCGGCAGCCAGACCGCCGATGACGACGACCGCGGCGGCCTCCGACAGGCGGCCGCCGAGCCATGACCAACGTGACAGCGGGCGCACGAGCAGGTGGTCGAGGCGTCCCTCGGCCTCCTCCGAGCGAGCGCCGATCACCTGCCCGGCCGCGACGAAGGCGAGCATCATGGCCATGATGAGAAACGCCACGCCGAGGTAGGCGTCGGCCCCGGCTCCGGGCGCCCCCAGCCGGGAGAGCACTCTCTCCACGCTGTTGGAGCTCAAGAGAGCGACGCCGGCTGGCTTGGCGATGAACCCGAACAGCAGCGCCATGACGGCGAGGCCGGCCCACCAGGCGATGGCCGTGGAGCGGGTGAGGCGGGCCGTCAGCCCCGCCGACCCGTTCAGCAGCCGGTCATGGGGCGGTGCGCTCGAGCGGTCCGGGAATTTGGAGGCGCCGAGATCCCGGGTCCCGGCAAGGTGCACGCTCAGGCTGGCGAGCACCACGACTAGCGCCGCCAGGGGGAGGAGCGGCAGCGCATCGCTCCCGGTGAGCGGTTGGAGCTGCTCGACCCAGCCGAGCGGCGTCGCCCACCGCAGCCAGTCGAGGCCGGCGCCCGAGTCGGCCACGAGGCGCAAGGCGTAGCAGGCGCCGAAGGCTCCCGCCGCGTATCCGGCCGCCTGCCGGCGGGTGGCCGCCAGCTGGCTGGCAAGGGCGCCAACCGCCAGAAAGACAGCCGCTGAGCAGACGAGCGCGAGGGCGAAGAACACGGCCGCACCGAGGGCGAAGTGAACCTTGGAGGAGCGCCCGGTCGCCACGGTGATGAGGGCGGTGACGACAAAGAGGACGACGAAACCACAGGCGAGACCGACGAGGGCCTGGACGGCCGCCCTCCTCCGCGTCGTCTGGCCGGCGAGGAGCAGCTCCCACCGCCCGGCGTCCTCTTCACCCCGCAGCAGGCGCGTGCCCATGAGCGTCCCCCAGATGGCGCCGACGATGCTCAGGAAACCGAGACATTTGTAGGACGTGTAGCCCGCCACTGTCTGCAGATCGTGCGCGGGCCCGAAGAGAGCGTCGATGGCGGCGTTCGAACCGAAGGCCGCCGCCAACTTGGCTCGGGCTGCCACCGTCTTGTAGCTCGAGGCGTACGTGAGGGCGGAGGCGGCCACGCAGAATCCGAAGAAGTAACCCCAGAGGGCGCCGGAGCGGGCCGCCTTCTTCGCTGTCAGGCGGGCGACGACCGTGGCCGGGGCGCGGCCGGCAGGGGCCGGCGCACGGGGCGGTGCAAGGACGGCGGCGGCCTCAGTCGCCATCCGGCGCCGTGTCCCCGGTCGAGGACCCGTAGAGGGCGAGGAAGAGCTCCTCGAGTGACGGCTCATGGCTGAGCAGCTGACTGACGTCCGAGGCGGCCAGCACCGCCAGCAGCGGCTGGACGGAGCCGTGCACCTGGCAGCGCACAACCCGTCCCACGGTCTCGACGGCACTCACCCCGGGGATGCTCGCGAGATCGGGCACGGGCCCGTTGAAGGTCGCCTCCACGGTGAGGGCGGAGAGATGGCGGAGCTGCGCCATCGTCCCGATCTCGATCAGGACGCCTTCGCGCAGGATGCCTACCCGGTCGCAGAGCGCCTCGACCTCGCTCAGGATGTGCGAGGACAAGAAGATGGTCTGGCCGCGCTCCCGGGCCTCGTGCACGCAGCGGCGAAACGCCTGCTCCATCAACGGATCGAGCCCGGCCGTGGGCTCGTCGAGAACAAGAAGGTCGGCGCGGGTCATGAGGGCGGCGATGAGGACCAGCTTCTGCCGGTTGCCCTTGGAGTAGGCGCGCACCTTCTTGCTGGGATCGAAGTCGAAGCGTGCGATCAGCTCCTCGCGGTAGGCGGCGTCGACCCGGCCCTGCACCCGACCGAGCAGGTGGAGCGTCTCGGCGCCGGTGAGCGACGGCCACAGGCTCGCCTCGCCGGGCACATAGGCGAGCCTCCTGTGGGCCTCGACGGGCTGGCGCTGACAGTCGATCCCGAAGATCTCCGCCCGCCCCGCGCTCGGCCGCACCAAGCCGAGCAGCAGGCGGATCGTCGTCGTCTTGCCCGCCCCGTTCGGCCCGAGATAGCCGACCACCTCTCCCTCGGCCACTTCGAGGTCGAGCTCCTTCAGCGCCTCGACGGTGCCGTAGCGCTTCGACAAGCCCTCGGTTCGGATGGCGGCTTCCCGCCGGGGCGCCTCGACCACACCGGATGCAGAGACGACGTCAGTCACCTCTCTGCAAGCTACCGCACGTGGGTCCGGACGCCCGGCTCGTGGCCGCCGGCGGGAACGGCCGCCAGGGGCGGCCGCCGAAGGCGGTGCCCGCCTATACGCCGAAGACCCGCCTATACGCCGAAGAGCAGCGAAAGGTAGTGCCCGAGGCTGGCCGTGGAGAGCGCCCCGAGATTCTCTCCCACGACCCTGCCCCCCGCCGTCACGAATACGGTCACCGGGAGGGCGGAGATGCCGTACCCGGTGACGACGGCTGCCGTCGGATCGAAGAGCTGCCGGTAGGTCACGCCATAACGCCGCACGAAACTCAGGGCGGCGCCGCGCTCGTCAGCCGAGTCGATGCCGACGAAGGTGACCCGTCCCTCGAAATAGCGGGCGACACGCTCGATGGCGGGCGTCTCGCTCTGGCAGACCGTGCAGGTGCTCGACCACATGTTGAGCACGAGGGGCTTGCCGAGCAGCTGCGACAGGGCGGTCTTGGGGCCCTTGCCGGAAAGCGGCGACAACCTGAAGGGCACGGGGGTGGTGGACTTCGGAGTGAAGAAACCCGCCTCCAGCATTGACGTCGCTCCCGGCTTCGAGGACGGGTTCGAGTAGTGAATCGCCTGCACGGCGCCGTACACGGTCACGCCCGTGACAAGGACGGCGACGAGGATGAGCAGGCGCAGGCGCCCAGGCAGGCGAGCGCCGGTTGAGGGTGCAGCAGCCTCCGACATCGTTCCCGCCAAGCTACCGGCTTTGAAGCAGTGCGCCCAAGCAGGCAGGATGGGAGGGTCATGGCAGCAAGCGGAGCGATAGAGATCGGCTATCTGGCCGCCTTCGGTGGTGGCCTCGTGTCGTTCGTCTCTCCGTGCGTGCTGCCGATCCTGCCCGTCGTGCTCTCGGTCGTGACCGGCACGGACATCACGACGGTGACCGAGACACGCGGGCGTCTCGGCAAGGTGGCGCGGGACACGTCGTTGTTCGTGGCGGGTTTCTCGGTCGTGTTCGTCCTCGTCGGACTGTCGGCAACGGTCGTCGGGCAGACAATCACCCA
>DASPSK010000229.1:0-5178 GCA_035623975.1 Acidimicrobiales bacterium
AGAGAAGGCGCCCGCCACCACCCGCCGCTGCAGCTCGTTCAGGTGGGGCAGCACGACGTCGAAGAAGCGCGCGACCCCCTCCTTGCCGACCTCCACACCGTCATGGTACTACGCGCGTTCTAACTTGCGGTGGATACTAAGTGTGACGTGTGCGGTCACGAGACGATTCCCGCCCGAGGGTGCCGGCCGTCCACCGGGGACAGGAACAGCCGGACAGCTGCAGGTGACGGTGCCTCCCCTGGTCTTCGTCACCGTCGAGTCCGGCGTCCTGCTGATCACCACCAATACCGGACACCGACCAACGAAGACGGACGTGTTCTACCTGATCGACCGCGGCCGGGCCGGCCGCGCGCCCGCGCCTGTGGTCGAAACGGTCCTGCGCAGGTGTGGCTGAGAGCCGCGGAGGGTTCTCGTCATTGAGGCCCACGAGTGGTTGCTCGGCTTTCGCTCAGCGATGTGGCCAGGGCAATGAGACAATCACCACTGTGGCCACCCGGGTGGGAGGTTCCCCGTGGGCGGGGTGTTCTGCGGGACTCCTCCCGGCGCCCCGAGGGACTGGAGAAGCTGAGAGAAGTTGTACCCGAAGGCCGTCGAGTTCGACCCGTTGAACTGTCCGTACTCGGCGGCCATGGTCAACCCCAAGGCGGAAGAGTCGGCCCATCCCGTCTCGATGCCATCTGGCCCTTCGTACATCTGGCCGAGCACGGTGCTCGGTGTCACGGCCTCGCCGATCTGCACAGCAGGATCGATGTCTTCGGCGGCGTACACGACCAGACCGTTCGCGGGCCCGTCAGTGAGCTGGTAGGCGATAAACGTGCCCCCCGGCCAGCCGGCGTTGACGATGCTGAGTACCAACCCGTCACCTAGGGCGTAGATGGGGCCGGAGCCGCTGTAGTCGACACCTTGGTCGATCCTTTCGGGCAAAAGGTCGCTGATGCTTCGGAGCGGGTTGGCGTAGCCGCCCGGCGCAGCTTGAATCGGCGGTGGTGGTATTGGGGCGACCGCGGGCGGCTGTGCTTCCTCCGCTGCGAGCGCCTGCTCTTCTTCCTCCTCCTCGGCTGCCTCGCGCCGCTCGTTCGCAGCAGTCACGAGGGCAAGGAGGTTGGCACTCACATGGCTCAGGATCGCTCTGTCGGTCCCGAGAGCCGCTTGGGCTGCTTGGCGGGCGGAGGCGAGCTGGCGGAGGGTGGATGCCGTACGGGCTTGTTCGGAGCGCAGAACGCCCTCGGTCGCTGCCGTGCGCTCCTGGTCGATCTGCAAGATGGTGATGGCGTTGTCCACGCTGTCACCGGCAGCGCCCAGGTACACCTCTCGTTCCTCGAGCATCGTGGTGCTAGCGGAGCTGAGGATCGTCACCGACGTTCCTGACGCGGCGGTGACGTACGCGTCGATGGCCAGCTGGCGCAGCCGGACAGTCGCTTCGGCTTCCGCATGGTGGTCCTCCACGAGACGGGCGTGGGTGCTGGCGATCTGCGCCTCGATGGCGGCCATGTCGGCCTCGACGTCGTCGTAGCGGCTGACAAGGGACTGGACCCGCGCACCCTCATTGGCGATCAGCTGCTCGAGCTCGCCGACCTTCGCTCGATCTGAACGGATGCTGGCGGCTGCCGTACCGGGCAACGCCGACAGCGCCCCCAGGGCGGTTCCCAGCGTGCCCAATGCCGCGACGACCACGCCCGCGAGGCGAAGGCCGCGCCACCAGGTCCTGTGACTCAACCCGCTCCTACCTCTGGCCGCCCGCCTGCCAGCAGTCGGATTGTGGATCCGAGGCAGCACGGACGAGCAGGTTAATCAAAGGCTCCTGTAGCTTGTCAAGTTTCGTGGAAGTAGAACCACCCCGAGCTGGCCGTTTACTTGCCGTGGCGCGTGCACGACCCTCCCCGCCACCGCAGTGCAAAGTAGTCCGGACCGGAGCTATGCGGCTCCAAGCAGGCTTCTCGATTAAGCGGTCGAAGGCGGCTTGGAGGATGCCACCTTCTGGCGTCGTGCCGTTTCGTGGCACCTCGATGCTTGCACGTGACGCCCCAGGCCAGGCCCTCCGGCATCCCGGTCGTCCAGCTCCGCCGGAGTAGCCATCTCAGCTTGGGGCAGCATCACCATTCCTCTGAGCGCCATCCCGGAGTTGGCGCCATCGGTGCGATCTGGCTCCGCAGTCGTCCAACCGCCCTACCGGACAAACATGCGAACTCCTGAGCGCTGCTCCGCCTCATCACGTGGAAGCATCGATACACCGGCGTAGGATTCATCGGTATGACTGGAGGCATGTGATGATTCAGGTAGCCATCGTCAAGCGAAGGCTCAGAGTAGGAAAGACCTACGAAGACTTTCGCAAGGCCTGGTATCACACGGTGGGATTCGGAACCGGGAATCGCATGTTCACGCTGCTGAACGTCGCCGATCCACGCGAGGTGATCGTCATCGGACTTAACGAGACATCGATCGAGCAGGTCCGCAAGCTGATCGCGCTCGACGCGTCCGAACGCGAAGCCAATCCGCTCGACGAGGTCATCGAACCAGAGGTCAGCCGCACCTTCGGGATCCTGGTGGCAGAAGATGACTTCTCGGCTGTCGGCGAACTCCAGTACCTGCCGGCTTCGGTGAACGGACAACCGACCGACATGGCTGAAGTGGAAGCCAACTTGAAAAAAGGCGCCGAGCTCCTGGCAGAGCTGGCCGCGCAGGGCAAGGCATGAACTGCGGCGGCCGCCGCCGACGAACCACGCAGTACCTAGGCCACTTAGCAAAACACCAGCACCTGCTGTGACATATCGATGGAGCAGATAGCGAAGTGGACCGGCAACAACGCCATTCATGCCTCGGCTGACAGCTGACTACTCGCTCATCACGCGGTCGATGACTTCCTGATCGGCTCGCAGGCGCTCCGTCCTGGCAGCTTTCTCGGCTTCCAACAGATCGACCTTGCGCTCGTACTCGGCGAGCACCGACGGATACGCCTGATTGAACTCCTTGACGGCTGTTCGAATGGCCCGGACAGATTCCTCGAGTCTCGCCCGAAGAACGTGTATGTGCAACTCACCGGTCGAGCCGGCGGTGATCACTTGCAAGTCGAGTGCTTGCATGATCCGGTGAGTGAGATGGGTATGTAACCACTTGCTCTCACGGTCGCCCTGGATCGTCGGGAAGTTGGTGAGCTGCACGTTGAGCTGGATCCGGCCGTCGCCGGACTCGCTGGCGGCCGTCATGCTCAAGATCTCGACCGGGTCGCTTGCAGGTTCGTTACCGCTCACCGGCATGGCCTCTCCCTCCGCGCGGCGGTTCTGTGGAGGATTCAAGCACGCGGGCGTCGTGACGACCGTTCGCTCCCTCACGCACGCTCGGCGGTCGAAAAGGGAGGAAGGACTCTAACGCTGCCTTCTTCCTCGTGCCAGCATGTATTCATGAAGCGGAGATTCCGTAGCGGACTAGTTCTCCCGCTCTTGCTCCTGGGCCTGGCGGGAGGGGGATACCACCCGTCGCCAGTCCTGACAGGGAGCCGTTCGTCGTCTCCCACGGCCGTAGACCGGCCCGGCGGCGCGTCAGGGACCACACGGGCAGCCGAGTCGTCGTGCCCGGTGCCCCCGAGCGGGGTCCAGTATCAGGCGCCCGCCATCCCAAGTGGCGGCAAGACGGTCGCCCTCACCTTCGACGACGGCCCTGGGGCGAGCACGGCGGCCATCCTCTCGATCCTCAAGTCCTTCGGCGTCCGGGCCACGTTCTTCAATATCGGCGTGCAAGAGGCGGCGTGGCCGCAGGATGTCCGCGCAGAAGCCGCTGATGGTTTCTTGATCGGCAATCACACGTGGGACCACCCGGACATGACGACGCTCTCGGCCGCAGGCCAGGCGGCCGAGCTGGACATGGTGATCGAGGAGCAGGAGTCACTCGTGGGCTCGGCGCCATGCGTCTTCCGTCCCCCCTACGGCGACTACAACTCGACGACCCTGGCCTTGGCTCGCCAGCGCCACATGGCGGTGTGGCTGTGGGACGTCGACACGCAGGACTGGATGGCCGAGGGCTCATCGTCCGAATACTGGGTAAACCGCATCATCTCGCTGGCGGAGTCCGAGGGCGGGGCGCTCAGCCATCCCGTTGTGCTCATGCACAACCAAGGCATCCCCATGCCGGCGACGGTGGCCGCCTTGCCGACCATCATCCGCTTCTTCCAGAGTCACGGGTACACCTTTGTCGACCTGCTCGGAAGAACCGGACCTCCGTCGCCGGGCTACTGGCTCGTGACGGCAAGGGGCAACGTCTACGCCTTCGGTGACGCCGGCTGGCACGGCTCCGAGGCCGGCAAGGTCCTGCCGGCACCCGTGGTGGGAATGGCCATCAACTAGCGTCGGCCGATTCCAGCGCGGTCGGCGGGCGCCCGAATGTGCTACTATGTAGCATGTGGAACGGATAGGGGTTCGAGAGCTTCGCCAGCACGCCAGTCGCTATCTCGCCCGGGTCGCGACGGGAGAGACGATTGAGGTGACCGACCGAGGACGACTTGTCGCGCTCCTGGTTCCCACCCGCGAAGATCGGTGGCAAGATCTCGTGGCCAGTGGCCAGGTTCTCGCCGCAACCGGTGAGGGTGATGTGCTTGACGAAGCGCCGAACGACTATGGCATCGACGCCTCGGGTCGATTGGCAGCGATGCGCGCTGAGGAGCGATGAGGCTCTACCTTGACTCGTCCGCGTTGGTGAAACTAGTCCAGCGAGAGGCGGAGTCGGACGCCCTGCGACGATTCCTGCGTCGTTATCGACCTGATCAC
Organism: Acidimicrobiales bacterium; assembly: GCA_035623975.1. Taxonomy (GTDB): domain Bacteria; phylum Actinomycetota; class Acidimicrobiia; order Acidimicrobiales; family Bog-793; genus JAKACA01. The sequence goes on from DASPSK010000229.1 coordinate 4,758, forward strand.
TTCGTGACGAGCGCGCTCTCGCGAGTCGAGGTGGTGAGAGCCGTCCGCACGGGCGGGCCGTCCGCCGTCGCTCAGGCGCGCCGTCAGCTCTCGCGCCTCGACCAGGTCCTGTTGACCACCGAGGTGCTCGATCAGGCCGCGACGTTGGCCCCGAACATCCAGTTGCGCAGCCTCGATGCGATCCATCTTGCAGCCGCTCAGGTTGTCGGCGCGGACCTGCGAGCCGTCGTCACCTACGACCATCGTATGGCGGAGGCTGCGCTGGGACTTGGCTTAGAAGCAATACCGTTTACTTAGTGAGCACCTGTACGGCCTCATCACGAGAGCGGGTCGGCTGCGGCCATGCCCGATGCGCCGGTCGCTTCAAGTGATACGCCGTCATCTTTCGCTTCACGACTCGGGGATTTGACCGAAGGCGTCG
>DASPSK010000245.1:0-2648 GCA_035623975.1 Acidimicrobiales bacterium
TCTACGGAGATATCCACCGCTTGCCGTTCCGGGGCGAGACGTTCGACATCGTGCACAGCCAAGCCGTGTTCGAGCACGTGGCAAACCCCTTCTCGGCGGCGCAGGAGCTGATCAGGGTCACCAAGCCTGGCGGCTTGGTGCTGACGGAGGTGGCCTTCCTCCAGCCGCTGCACGCTGTCCCCTACCACTTCTTCAACATGACCCTGTGGGGGGTCGAGGAGCTCTTCGCCGACTGTGAGATCGTGGCAGCCGACTGGTTCGGGCCTCTGTCCGAGACCATCTCGTGGCTCATCGACGCGGCGGGCCTCCCCCAGAAGGTGCCTGTCGATCGGCTCGACCGCATCCGGACGGAGTTCAAGGAGTTCGACGAGTTGATCTCGCACGAGGAGCTCAAGCCGGTGGCGAGCGGCGTCCACATCGCGGCCCGCAAACGGGAATGAGGACCTCGAGGAGTCAGACGACGGGAGCCGGGATCACGGAGCCCGGGACCGCGGCGGACGGCCGGGGTCCCGGGGGCTGCTCGCGTAGGGCGCGGTAGAAGGCTTCCGCCCCTTCGGCCATCTTCTCGGGCGTGAAGAACTCCTGGTAGCGCTGCCGGCCACGGTCGCCGACCTCCCGCCGCAGTCGCGGCAAGTCGAGAAGCCGTTGCAGCGCCGACGTGAGCGCATCGGCATCGTCGGGAGGAATCAAGATTCCCGACTCCCCGTCGTGCAGGATCTCGCGCATGCCCCCGATGTCGGTGGCCACCACGGGCTTGGAGAACATCATCGCCTCGAGCAGGATCAGGCCGAACGACTCGAAGCGAGAGGGCGCCACGAAGACATCGCAGTTCGCGTACTCCTTCCGAAGGACCTCGTCGTCCACGCGGCCCAGGAAGAGCACCTGCTCGGCCAGGTCCGGATGTCCCCGCTCGAATTCCTCGCGGTAGGTGGCACCGGTCGGCCCGACGATGGAGGTGTCGCCCACGACCCGCAACTCGAAGTCGTACCCCGATGCCGCCAGCCTCACCGCGCTGTCGAGGACTATGTCGATACCCTTGCGGGCCTCGAGTCGCCCCACGAAGAGGATACGAGGATGACTGCTCGGTTCGACCGCTCGCGGTCCCGGCGAGGCATCCTCCAACCCATGAGCCACGAAGCCCAGCCGTTCTCGCGGGAGCGACACGCCGTACTGTGACTCGATCTCTTCGACGATCGCCGGGCCGCACGCCAGGTAGCCCGTCGCTTCGCGGTACACCAACGTCTCCGTCCCGAGCAAGGCCTCGAAGAGAGGGGCGGCGGTCTGTGCCTGTTGCCGCATGGCGGGATCAACGTCGAGCACTGTCCGCAGCGGGGTGTACAGGCCCACGACGTAGCGGTACTCGCCCTCCAGCACGACGGCCACCCCTTCGGAGTCCCAGTTGGGTCCCTGAACGACGTCGATGGGGCCGAATGTCTCGATCCGGTGCAGCTCGTCGAGCACACTGGCCGAGTAGTCCCAGATGTGGGAAGGCACGGCCACCTCCTGGGGAGGATCGTGAGGCTGCACGGGCACGCGGTGCACCCACACATCGTCCTCGAGGTCGACGCGGACGTGATCCTCGCCCTTGGTGAGCACGCGTACGCAGTGGCCGCGTTGCGCCAGGCTCGTCGCCAGGGCATGGACAACACGGCCGATCCCGTTGACCTTGTCCGGGGGGTACTCGGCCGACAGGAAGCAGATGTGCAACTTGCCGCCGGGCGGGCGCCGGGTCGCGTAGGGCAAGAACGGCTGCTCGCCCTCGCCGAACCAGCTCCGTGGCCGCTCCCTCGTCCCCCCGGCCACGTACAGCTCCAGGGCGAGGTTGGACGCATTCACGACGTCCTGCTCGAATTTGTCCCTGGTCGCCTGGTCGTGCACGCCCGCCTCGTAGTTCAGCTCGACGTTGGCCCGCGTCGTGTCGACGAATGCCGCGTTTTGCGCGCACACCTCGGCGAACGACGATGCGTTGAGACCGTGTTTCATCCCGAAGTAGAACCTGCTCTTGAGGACCTGGTACCAGTCACGGATCACGTCACTGCGTTCACGGATGTCACTCGGAAGAAACTTGTGGTAGACGAACGCATCGTCGAGCGCTTCGACCACGTAGCCGGCGTCAGTGACGCGGCAACAGAGATCCGTCTCGTCGAGGTAGTACTCGAATTCCTCGTCGAATCCTCCGAGCTCGACCAACACGCGGCGGCGGAACGCACTGTTCGTCCCGATGGTGTAGGTGAACTGCAACGATCCCGGCGCGGCGAGCAGCTGTGTCGGGTTCACGCACGGCTGGAAGTCGGTCCAGAAGTTGCCGAACCTGTCCGCCCTCGAGTGCCACACCTGGTACCAGAAGCCGGTGTGGCCGATCACCGGCCCGCCGGCTGCCGCCACCTCCTCCCAGTCGAAGGCCCGTGCGAGCTGGCCCAACCATGCAGGATCAGGGTACGCGTCGTCGTCGATGAAGGCCACGATCTCACCACACGCCATCTGGATGCCGATGTTGCGGGACTCCGACAGGTTCCGGTTCGGGCAGTAACCCCGTTTGATACGCCCGCCGTATCGATCCAACAGCTCGTCGGTGCCGTCGCTGGACGGGCCGTTGACGACGATCACTTCGAAGTTCGGGTAGTCGAGCCATTCGAGGGATCGAAGGG
>DASPSK010000270.1:0-37513 GCA_035623975.1 Acidimicrobiales bacterium
CTTTCTCAGTCGCCTCCATGAGGACACCGGTCAGCTGCGGGGCGCGAGAGTCGTCGGTGAGGGCGGCGCGAACCACTTGTCGGAGACCCTCGCCGAAATCGGCCGCCGGCAGCTTGATGCCCTCGGACTCAGGAGATCCGAGCCGTGTGATCTCCGCGCCGAGAGCCACGCGTACAGTGAACTCGGCTTGGCCAGAGGTGAAACGGACCTCCTCGTCGCCGCCTGCGACACTCACCGTCCCCGGATCGAACGACCTCACGATGTCAGAGACGAGACGACTCGGGACGAGCACGCTGCCGTCGGAGTCGCCGGAAACCTGACAGCGCGCTTCGATCACGAGATCCGGGTCGGAGCCGACGACCTCCAACTGGTCGCCGCGCAGCGACAGCTGCAATCCAGCGATTCCTCCCGCCATGCCCGATCTTGCTGCCGTAGCCCTGCTGGCTGTGACGACAGCCTCGAGGAGGCTGTCCCGGTCCGCTCGGAACCTCACCGTTGGTGACTCCTTCTGAGTTGTTAAAAAATTCGAGACAGTAGTAAGGGCTGTGGACTGTGGAGAAGCGTCAGGAAGCCCTGCTCACATCATTCCCGTCCCCGCGCGAGATTTCCACGATCATGCACAGTGCCGCGGTCGAGCCGTCGACGGCTGGGGATGATGCCCCCGGCCGTCCCCGCGCGAGATACGACGATCCACACGGAATCTGCCCTGTGTCCCGCAGCTGTCCACAGTGTTGTCCACCGTGGTGACTCATCCGCTGTTGCTCTTCAGGCGGACGATGAGCTCGGTGACCGTGTCGTAGACATTGCGACGTTCCTTCATGAGCCCGGAGATCTTGTCGTAGGCGTGTATGACGGTCGTGTGGTCACGACCACCGAATTCCCGCCCGATCGCCGGGTAGCTGAAGTCGGTCAAATCCCGGAACAAGTACATCGCGATCTGCCGGGCCATGACGAGGGGCCGCCGCCGGCTCGGTCCGCAGAGATCCTCCATGGTGAAGCCGAAGTGGGAGGCGCTCATCTCGAGGATCTGCTGGGCGGTGATCTGGCGAGGTTGGCTGGCGGCCACCATGTCGGCGAGCACGATCTCGGCCGTCTCCCGCGTGAGGGGCTGGCGGTTCAAGCTGGCGAACGCGGTCACCCGGATGAGCGCCCCCTCGAGCTCGCGGATGTTGTCCCTCACGTTGGAGGCGATGAAATCGAGCACCTCGTCACTGACGACGGCGCCTTCGTGCTCTGCTTTCGTACGGAGAATGGCGATGCGGGTCTCCAGCTCCGGCGGTTGGATGTCAGTCGTGAGGCCCGAGAGCAGCCGGCTGCGAAGACGGTCCTCCAGGGTGGCGATCGCCTTGGGTGGCCGGTCCGAGGTAAGGACGATCTGCTTGGAAGCTCCGTAGAGGGAGTTGAAGGTGTGGAAGAGCTCCTCCTGAAGAGATTCCTTACGGTCCATGAATTGCACATCGTCGATGAGCAGGACGTCACACTCTCGATAGCGGCGGCGGAAAGCGCCCATGTCGTCCTTGGCACGCAGCGTCTCGACGAACTCGTTCATGAACGTCTCGGTCGACACGTAGCGGACGCGCAGACGCGGGAAGTTCTCGCGCACGTAGTTCCCGATCGCCTGTAGCAAGTGGGTCTTGCCGAGACCCGCACTGCCGTAGACGAAGAGCGGGTTGTAGGAGCGAGCGGGCGCCTCCGCCACTGAGAGGGCGGCCGCATGAGCGAAGCGGTTCGACGGCCCGATAACGAAGGCGTCGAAGGTGTAACGGGCGTTGAAGGGGGCGTCGGCGCCGGCGGCCGTCGACGTCGGCTCACGGCCGCCATTGCGCGAGGCTCGATCCGAACGGCCCTGAACTGGGCCGTAGTTGTCCCGATCGAGCGATCGGGAGCTCTCGGAACCGCCGAGGTGCCCTGGGGGCGCCGAGCCGTCCTCGCCCGGGGGCGCCTCTGCCACCTCGACGTCGAAGCGCATGGGGTAGTCCTTCCCCGAGGTGTCGTGGAGGGCATCCTGCAGCAGGGCGGCGAAGCGGCCCTCGAGGCGTTCGCGCACCACGGCGTTCGGCACCCCCAGTACGAGGGTGCCGTTGGCCACCGCCAGCGGCCGAATGCCGGAGAACCAGGCCTTCCAGGCGGCTTCGGAGACCTGCGATCGCAGGGCCCCTGAGCAGTCGTTCCACAGTTGTTGGGCTTCTGTCACCAGCTGGGGCACTCCGGTCGAGATGTTCTCCACACCGGAATCCACAGGTGTGGATGGCGGGCGAAGCCACGCGGACGCGGCATAGTACTGCGCCGTCGCGAAACGTGCCGAGGGACGGTCGCCCGCTGGGCCGCGGTCTTTCACCTGTTCAGCACGGTTGTTGCCGATTCCCTGGCCTGGGTGCGGCGTGCTCTTTCGGCGGAAGTCCCTGCTCAGGAAAGTCGCTGACCGTCGCGCGGCGATCTCGCCGGCGCTTGAATTTTTTCCTGTCCCCACGGTAGAGTCACACTCGTCCCTCGCGGCGGGAGTTTTTCGCGTCCCGTGTCCAGAGTCGGACGGCACTGCCCGTAGGCGCACATGTCCGGCTGCGATGCGGGCCCCGTCGCGGTGAGTGGCGCACGGCGCCAGAATCGAACGAAGAGAACAAGATGAAGCGCACGTTCCAACCGAATAACCGCAAGCGTGCCCGGAAGCATGGTTTCCGGCACCGCATGTCGACTCGCGCCGGCCAGGCGATCCTGAAAGCCCGTCGCCGCCGTGGTCGCGCGAAGCTCTCGGCCTGAGACGGCTGCTGGCCGCGACCCGACCCGACCCGTTCTGTCGCCGCTCCTGGACGGCGCGGGCAACGACTCCGAGGCTGGGTTCGAAGGCGTTCGCGTGCGCCCGGACCGCGTCCGTGGGCGTGCGCAATTTGCCGCCCTCCGGCGCTCACGGCGACGTGCCCGCTCCGGCCCGGTCGGGGTACACTACGAGCCTGCGCTGCCTGCAGATGAATCCCGCAGGGTCGCCTATTCCGTACCTCGCCGTGTGGGCCGGGCGACGGAGCGCAACCGGTGTCGGCGCCGCCTCCGTGAGGTCGCTCGAGAAGTCGTGCCGCAGGTGCCGCCCGGGGCCTACCTCATCGGTGTCGAGCCCGGTGTGCGGAGCGTCTCGTTCCAGGAATTGAGGACACGGGTGACCGAAGCGATGCGACGTGCGAGTGGGGTCGGCGAGTCATGAGTCGACCTGCGCGGGCACTCCTTTTTGCCATCCGCGTCTACCAGGGGGCACGGAGCGGTCGTCTCTCACCGTGCCGTTTCGTCCCCTCGTGCTCCGAGTATGCGGCTGAAGCCATCACCGAGCACGGCTCCGCCCGCGGCTCCTGGCTGACGATTCGCCGGCTCGCCCGCTGCCGACCGCTCGGTGGACGCGGGTACGACCCCGTCCCGGCCAAGTGAGCCGTTCATGATCCTCGCTTCGGTTCTTACGACGGCGATCGCCCCGTTCGCGAGAATTTTCGGTTGGCTGCTGGCCGCTTTCTACAGCATCTCGGGCAACTACGGCGTCGCCATCACCCTGCTCACCCTCGTGACGATGATCGTCGTGTTCCCGCTCACGCGTAAGGGCACGCGGTCGATGATGCAGATGCAGCTGCTGACGCCTGAGCTGCAAAAGCTGCGCAACAAGTACAAGAAGAAGCCGGGCATGACAGCCGAGGAGCGGCGGGAGGTCACTTCTCAGCAACAAGAAGAGATGATGGCGCTCTACCGGGAGAACGGCGTCAGCCCGACGGGTGGTTGCCTGCCGATGTTCATGCAGTTCCCCGTCTTCATCGTCTTGTACAACACCATCCGGGGCATGACGAGGCTGGTAAAGGGGCAGATCGACCCGGAGTTCATCGACAAGAGGACCCGCCTCTACCAGAACCTCATCCATAGCCACGGGAGGATGGAGGCCTTCGGCCTCAACCTCGCTGACTCGGTGCGGTCTCACCAGCCCCACTTGGTTGACGTCATCCCGTACATCGTGGTGATCCTCATCGCCGTGGCCCTGCAGTACGTCTCGATCTGGCAGATCACCAACCGCAACCCTCAAGCTGGCGCCAACCAGCAGATGCAGCAGATCCAGAAGTTCATGCCGTTGATCTTCGTCTTCATCTACATCGAGTTCCCGGCCGGTGTCGGTCTCTACTTCATCGTCTCGAGCATGTTCCGCATCGGTCAGCAGGAGTGGATGTACAAGAAGGACCCGCAGATCCTCGAGTCGATGCGCAAGCTGAAGGAGATGAAGCTCAAGAACCCCCCGCCCGTCGTGCCCGCTCCGAAGAATTGGCGGGAGCGCTTGGCGGCGCTGGCGCCGCAGGCGGATGCCTCGCTCGAGCCGTCCGAGGAAGCGGTGCGCAACACGAGCAAGCCTATTCGCAAGCCCAGTGGCGGAGCCCGCCCCGGACAGCGTGCCCGGCCGGCAGGCTCGGCGAGAACGGGCCAGGGCGGCAAGCCAGGACAGGCGAAGCGCCCCGTCCAAGGCAGGACCAGCGGCTCCGGTCAGCCCGGCCAGCAGCCCAGGTCCGGCCAGCAGCCCAGGTCCGGCCAGCAGCCCAGGTCCGCCCAGCCCCGAGGAGGCCAGCCCAGGTCCGGCCAGCAGCCCAGGTCCGGCCAGCCCCGAGGAGGCCAGCCCCGGTCCGGTCAGCAGCCTAGGTCCGGCCAGCCCCGAGGAGGCCAGCCGACCCGCAACGGTCAGGCTCCCGCCGGTGCCGATGGGAACGGGTCCAAGCCGACGCGCCCTTCTGCATCCGGTAACGGGACCCCCGGCGCGGGCAAGCCGGCAACGGGCTCCGGGTCGACGCGCCGCCGCGGGAGGCCGCGCTAACGGTGGAGTGGGTCGAGACAACCGGAAAGACCATTGCCGAGGCGCTGGAGGCCGCCCTCGACCGGCTCGGTGTGGCCGAGAGCGACGCGGAGATCGTCGTCCTCGAGGAACCGCGCAACGCCATGTTCGGGCTGCGGCGAAGCAACGCCCGTATTCGAGCGCGCGTGCGTCCCGTGCAAGCACGTGCCAAGAGACCGTCACGCCGAACGTCGAATGGTGGCTCGGCCGAGGGTCGTCCGCGCCGGCCCGCCGGCGGGCCCGGAGGTCGCGCCAAGTCTGCCGGGGACGATGCCAGCGTTGGGTCTGCTCGTGAAGGCGGCTCACGCAGCCGGACAAGTGGCGGCCAACCTGCCCGGAACCGTGGACGGGGATCTGCTGGCAGGCGCGAGCCTGCCAAGCCGGGAGCCGACGATGGCGGCCGGTCTCGATCGAGATCGCGGAGCGAAGCCGCCCAGCGCAACCGTCCCGCCGTCACAGAAGAGGATCGCCCGATCCGTGCGACCGGCGCTCCGAAGGAGGAAGAGATGAGTATCGAAGCCCAAGCCGAGCTGGCGGAGACCTTCGTGCGTGGGGTGGTGCACGGTTTCGGCGTGGATGCCACCGTGGAGAGCAGCATCGACGACGACGTCATCCAGGTTCGCGTCGTGGGCGAGGGCCTCGGTCTCCTCGTCGGGCCGCGGGGTGCAACGGTAGATGCACTGCAGGAACTGACCCGCACGGCCGTGCAACACAGATCGGATGAACATGCCGGTCGCATTCACGTGGACGTTGCCGGTTACCGCGCCCGCCGGGCGGCCGCCCTCAAGGACTTCGCCCGGCGAGTCGCCGAGGAGGTCGTCGCGAGCGGGCAGGCGCAGGCGCTCGAGCCGATGAACGCCGTCGACCGCAAAGCCGTGCACGACGCCGTGAGCGAGATCCCGGCCGCCGCCACGAGCTCCGAAGGCGAGGATCCACGCCGCTATGTCGTCATCCGGCCCGCCGCTCAGGCGACTCCCGGTCAGGCGGACCCCGACGACGCAGGCGACGAAGAGGACGACGTCGACACGGAATAGCCCGAGGTTGCGCTCACCTACGGACCCGAGCAGGGCAACGGAACTGAACGCCTTGCTCGGGCAAGCTCGGGCCCGCGGCTATCTCGGAGACCAGCCTGTCCAGGCCCAGATCGAGCATTCGCTCGGGTTTGTGGCCGTGTCGAAGGCCCTCCTGAACGGGGAATCTCGGGAAGGCGATGAGCACGAGGTGGCCCTCCCGCCCGGGCGCCGCTGCCGCCTCCTCGACCTGGGCAGCGGCGGCGGCATCCCCGGCCTGGTTCTCGCCCTTGCCTTCGCAGACATCTTCGAACGCATAGTGTTGCTGGACGGCTCCCTGCGCCGGGCCGCCTGGTTGCAACATGCCGTCGAGTCGTTGGCGCTTCCCTCCGGGGTGGAGGTCGTCGGGGAGAGGGCCGAGCTCGCCGGGCGGAAGCCACAGTGGCGCGCGGGGTTCTCGATCGTCACCTCGCGGTCGTTCGGCCGGCCAGCGGTGGCGGCGGAGTGTGCCGCCCCATTCCTGCGAGTGGGCGGCCACCTGATCGTCTCCGAGCCACCCTCCGTCGGATGGGCTCCCACCTCGAGCGAGCCCGGCGAGGTGGCCGCCCCTCGTGCAGGTGGTCCGTCTCCCCGGTTGCAGGAGCGCTGGCCACCCGATGCGGTCGGCGAACTTGGATTCGCCCCGGCTATTGAGTGGGCCGCAGGCGGGTATCGCTTTGCCACCCTGCAACTCAGCTCGCAGTGTCCGGGGCGATACCCGCGGCGAACCGGCATCCCGGCCAAGCGGCCCCTCTTCTGACGCCTGGCTGTTTCACGTGGGACCATGCGGTGAAACACCCGCGGCCCACGGGCCGATCGACGGCGAGGGCTTCCTCGAGCGCCCCTACGCAGCCGAAGCCGGCGATGTTTTCCGTGCTACCTTACGGTGAAACAGCCGGAGGTGGATGGAACCAGCTCTGCTGGAAGGGATCGTTTGGATCGATGGCATCGGAGCTCGAGCAAGGCATACTCGTCGGCCTTCTCGTGGGCGAGGGGCACTTCGGCGGCGACGGTCGCCAGCCGCAGATCACCCTCCGGATGCACATTCGCCATGAGTCGCTGTTCCATTGGCTGGAGCGGACCTTCCCCGGTGGCAGGCTGTACGGCCCGTACTCCCATGGCGGACGGGAGTACTACCAATGGATGGTCCGGGGGGCGTACCTACGTGACGAGATCCTGCCGATGCTCGAATCGGCCATTCAGCCCCAACTGGACGCGCACACTCACGCCCGGCTGGAGCAGATGAAGGTCCGATACCCCGGTCGCCTGCAGGCGTCAGGCGCCGCGGCCGCCACCGTCCGGGATTCTCGCCGCCGAATCGGTTACGTTACGCCGGGAGGAACTGATGTGATCGACCCGCATGCCACGATCCAGACGGAAGACTGATGTCAGATCTGCTCGGAGATGAGCTGGTGAGCTCGCCGGTACTCGCAGACGCCGTCAACTCCTCGGCGCTGCGCGCCCCGGAGCCGGCCCCGGATGCTCCGGCTGGCACCGGGAGGTCGCCGTCCACGCGTCCGGCCCGAGTGCTTGCTGTCGCCAACCAGAAAGGAGGCGTCGGCAAGACGACGACGGCCGTGAACCTGGGAGCGGCGCTCGCAGATCTCGGCTACCGGGTGCTCATCGTCGATCTCGACCCGCAGGGCAACGCCAGCACGGGCCTCGGCGTGGACCCACGCAACTTCGACTACTCGATGTACAACGTCCTTCTTCACGACGTCGCCATGGACGACTGCATCGAGCCGACGAACATCAAGAACCTCTTTCTCGCTCCCTCCACCCTCGACCTGGCCGGGGCGGAGATCGAGCTCGTGCCCGTGCTCAGCCGCGAGCATCGCCTTCGTAAGGCGATCGACGCCATACGGGAGGATTTTGCCTTCGTCTTCATCGACTGCCCGCCCTCGCTCGGCCTCCTCACGTTGAATGGGCTGACGGCCGCGACGGAGGTACTCGTGCCGATCCAGTGTGAGTACTACGCCCTCGAGGGTGTGTCGCAGCTCACCCGCAACGTGGAGCTCGTCCGCTCGAATCTGAACCCGACGCTGGCGATCACGACGATTGTGCTCACCATGTACGACGCCCGCACGAGGCTTTCCGACTCGGTCGTGGCGGAGGTGCGCGATCACTTCGGTGACGTCGTGTGCAAGAACATCATTCCCCGCAGCGTCCGCATCTCCGAAGCACCCTCGTTCGGCGAGCCGATCACGACGCACGATCCGACCTCACGAGGTGCTATCGCCTATCGAGAGCTGGCGAGGGAGGTGGCAGGTGTCTCGTCGTAGTGGCCTCGGCCGCGGACTCGGAGCCCTCATCCCCCAAGGCGGCCCGGGGCCCGCCTCCTCGGATCTGATCCAGATCCCCCTCAACCAGATCAAGCCGAACCCGAACCAGCCGAGGAAGCAGTTCGCCGAGGAGGCCCTCACCGCGCTCGTCGACTCGATCAAGGCAGTCGGGATCCTCCAGCCGGTGCTCGTCCGGGAGACGTCTCCGGGCGAGTACGAGATCATCGCGGGAGAACGCCGTTATCGAGCGGCCCGACGCGCGGGCCTCGCCACGATCCCGGCTGTTCTCCGCGTCGTCGACGACGTCACGAGCTTGGAGCAGGCGCTCGTCGAGAACCTGCAGCGAGAGGATCTGAACCCGCTCGACGAGGCGGGCGCCTATCAACAGCTCATCGAGGACTTCGGGCTCACCCACGACGAAGTCGCCCGGCGAGTCGGCAAGAGCCGCACGGCCGTGACGAACTCCCTCCGTCTCTTCCAGCTGCCCCCGATCGTGCAGCGTCAGGTGCGTGACAACCTGATAACGGCGGGCCATGCTCGCGCCCTCCTCGCCTCGCCGGATCGGGCCCTGCAGGAGAAGCTGGCGGTCGAAGTCGTGCGCGACGGCCTGTCCGTCCGAGCGGTCGAGGACAAGGTGCGGACCGCTCTGCGCGCAGACGCCGCCGCCATTGAGGACCTAGCCTCGCGTCAGCGCGACACGCGACCCAGTGGTCCTGAAGGTCGTGCCGCTGCCCCGCCGGGACGGGACGGGGCAGGTGTGACTCGGCTGCGTCCCCCCGGTCTCCTCGATCTGGAGGAGCTCCTGGGCGACTTCTTGAACACCCGGGTGACGGTCGACATGGGCGCCAAGCACGGGCGCGTCGTCATCGAATTTGCCAACCTCGATGACCTGGAGCGGATCTATCGTCTCATCATCGGTGGGAATTCGGTGCCGGGCTAGGGTCAACCTGAACTGCAGGCCGAGCAAATTCGCCTCTCGACTGCCGATCAACGGTGATCCACAACCTGTGCATCAGGTTGTGGACGAGGTCCCCGACTCCCAATCCACCATCAACCACTGCTCGAGGGCTGTCACGACGGCCTGAGCGAGCTCGGCGACCTTCATGACGACGAGGCTCGGGTCTCCCAACTCGACGAGCACGGCCGGCATCTGTGTCTCCCGGAGGATGCGAACGGCCATTCCCTCGGTGGACCCACCCTCGAAGCCGAGCCGCTCGGAGATCTGCTCCCGCATCAGGTTGGCGAGCAGGCGGCTCGTCTCGGATTCGTAGCGGTAACCGCGGTAGTACATCGTCTTGACTGACGAATGCTGCGGCTCAAGCCGGAGGCCGACGTAGCAATCGACCCCAGCGCGGTTGGCCGCCACCGCCTGCTCGGATTCGTCCGGGTGGTGCAGCTGGAGCGACTCCGCACCGACACCTGCGAGGGCTCGGCAGACCGCACCGACTCCAGTGGCAAATCCACCTTGCTCCCCGACGGCGATGCTCCGTCCGCGCAGGCTCGCACCTCGCGTTGCGGCCACCAGACGCTCCCGGACGGTGCTGACGAGATCCCCACCCCCCGGCCGAATCGTCAGCCGCGTCAGCTCGGCAATCGTGAGATAGCCGCAGATCCCGTCTGCGGGCAGGCCGACGTTGCGCTGGAACTCCCCGAGGGCTTCGGTCGTCCGGTCGCCGAAGATTCCGTCCACACCTCCCGGATCGAAGCCCAAGGCACTGAGACGGCGTTGCAGCTCGGCGACGTCGTCGCCATGGAACATGGGAGCGCGCCGGTAGAGGATGCGATCGCCCAAGGCGAAGCCGGCCTCTACGACCGCCGCCCAGGTCTCCCGCCCGCAGACGCCGTCACATCTGAGGCCGCGTTGGCGCTGGAAATTCGACACGGCGCGCGCCGTGGCGGCGTCGAAGATGCCGGTTGCCTCGCGCACCTGCAGGAGGCCGAGACGGACGAGTCGTGATTGCAGGTCGGCGACGGCCTTGCCGGCGGAGTCGACGGCGATCGGCAGCGCTTCGGCCGATCCTTCGAGCAGCCTCGGCAGATAGGCCGGAGCATTCGACGCGGGAGACATCCGCCCTATCGTACGACCTTCGCAGTTCGCACGCGGCGCCAAACGCCAGAAAAACAAAGGGGTTTACAAGCCCGGGCGAGGGCCCCAAACCCTCAGGAGAGGTGAGGCTCTACCTCGGAGAGGATCTGGCTCTTCGGACGAGCGCCCACGATGCGACTTTGCGGCTCGCCGTCCTTGAACAGCAGCAGGGTCGGGATGCTCATCACCTGGTAGCGCTGAGCCGTGCGCGGGTTGTCATCGACGTTCACCTTGGCGACGCGCAGCGTCCCCTTCTTGTCGTCGGCGATCTCCTCCAGCACCGGGGCGACGACCTTGCACGGCCCACACCATTCGGCCCAGAAGTCGACGAGAACCGGCAGCTCCGCGAGCGTCACCTGCTCGTCGAAGGTGTCGTCACTCACGGTGATGATGTTGTCGGCCATTTCCATCTCCTATCTCAGCTCTCTCAGCTCGTGCAGTGCCGCCAGGTACCGCTCAGCATCTATTGCTGCCATGCAGCCCGAGCCGGCGGCCGTCACGGCCTGGCGGTACTCGTGATCCTGCACGTCACCACATGCAAAAACACCGGAGACGCCCGTTTTCGTCCCGCCCTGGGTGACCAGGTATCCGTTGGCATCCATCTCGAGCTGACCGTTGAACAACGCCGTGTTCGGGGCGTGGCCGATGGCCACGAAAAGGCCCTCGACCGGGAGGGTGCGCTCCTGCCGCGTGCGTACGTCCCGGACCCGGACGCCTTCGACGTGGTCCGCGCCGAGAATGTCGGTCACCTCCGAGTCCCAGACGAAGTCGATCTTCTCGTTGCGGAACGCACGGTCCTGCATGATCCGCGAGGCCCGCAGCTCCTTGCGCCGGTGGATGACCGTCACCGACCGGCCGAATTTCGTCAGGAAGAGGGCTTCCTCGAGGGCCGAGTCGCCGCCACCGACAACGGCGATGGGCTTGTTGCGGAAGAAGAAGCCGTCACAGGTGGCACACGTCGACACGCCGTGGCCGATGAGACGCGCTTCGTTGCGCAGGCCGAGCAGCAGCGAGCGCGCCCCCGTGGCGATGATGAGCGTCTTCGTCCGAACCGAAGGCTCCTCGATGTCGCCGCCCGCCCAGATCTCGATGGGCGACGCCGACAGGTTTACCCGTGTGGCCTTCTCCACGACCAGATCAGCGCCGAAGCGTGCGGCTTGGGCGCGCATCTGCAGCATGAGCTCGGGCCCCATGACGCCTTCGGCGAACCCGGGAAAGTTCTCCACCTCAGTCGTCAGCATCAGTTGGCCGCCCGGCTGGTCGCTCGTCGAAGACGGCTCCCCTTCGAGCACGAGGGGGTTGAGGTCGGCGCGGGCCGCGTAGATGGCGGCCGTCAGCCCCGCCGGGCCGGAGCCGAGGATGACGACGTCGCGGATTCTTCCTGTTCTCATGGTTCCTCGTTCGGTCAGCGTCGGAGCCCCGTCGCGGCCCGCGTCTTACGAGCGCGGACGGCGCATCCGCGAGAAGAACAGCCCAAGGCCCGAGAAGATTCCGGCCATCACGAGGTAGCTTGCCCAGACGCGGCGGTGGAAGAGGTAATTGTCGAGCACGCGCACCGCCCCGGTGGCGAGCAGCACCGCCAGGAGGGCTGCGATGACGAAGGCGAGCAGGCCGAAGATGGCATAGCGGACCGCCCGCAGCACCGGGGTGACGGTCCGATCGCGGATGAGCGAGACGACTTCCTCGACCTTGTCCGTGACGACGGACGCCCAGTCGTGTCCGGCGGCTGCGCCCGGGCTGTCGTTCCCGCCGCCAACACCGTTGTCGGAAGACATGCGGGCAGGCTAGTGCGGGGCCGGCGAGATGGCGCTCATCTGTCGCCCGCGGTCCGTCGGCATCGGTGTCACTTCAGCTTGAAGCACACACCGATGCCCCCGGCTCCGGAGTGCGTTCCGATGACGGGCCCTATGTAGCTCAGCCAGATCTGGTCCCGTGGGAACCGCTCCGCCAGCATGTCGACGAAGGCGTCCACGTCGGCGGCGGCGGCGTGGACCACGGCGAGCTGCTCGATCTCGCCGGCACTCTTGACCTTTTCCGCCAGGTACTCGAGCGAGCGTGTACGTGTCCGTTGGCGGGACTCGGCCTCGACGACGCCCTCACGCACTTCGATGACCGGTTTGATGGCGAGCAACGACCCGAAGAGCGCCTGGGCGCCGCCGATGCGCCCGCCCTTGCGGAGGTTGTCGAGTGTGTCGAGGGCGCCGTAGACGCGTATCGACTCCAGATCGTGTTTGGTCGCCTCGGCGATCTCGTCGAGATCGGCGCCGTCGCGCGCCGATGCGGCTGCCGCCAGGGCGAGCAGTCCCTCCCCCATAGTCACCGAGAGGGAGTCGACGACCCGTACCGGGATGCGTTCCTCCACCTCGACGGCGCCGGCTGTGGCCGCTTGGTACGTAGCCGAGAGCTTCGAGGAGATCGTGATGCAGACGACCCCGTCGCACCCGTCGGTGAGGGCGGCCAGGTAGGCCTGCACGAACGCACCCGGGGAGGGGGCAGACGTCTCCGGCAAGTGGGAACTCTTGGCACATTCCTGCCAAAACTGTTCGGGAGACCACGTCCTCGTCGTCTCCGGGCCGATGTCACCCAGCCGTACATCGAGGTCGACTATGGCGATGCCGTGCTCGGCGGCGACGGACGCATCGAGATCGGCAGCGCTGTCAGTGACGACTCGGATCGTAGCCATGTGCTCCCCTCCTGGCGCCGAGGCGCCGCTTTCGTGCAGTCTGCCAGTCCGCGACCGTACCCGCGAGACCGGCGGCGGCGCCGTAGGTCACGATGCCGGCGAGAACGCCCGCGCTCACCCGCAGGAGAAGACCGGTCTCGGTCGGAGAGGCAATGGCGGCGGTGACGGCCGCCACGGCGGCCGCCATTATGAGGGTGAGGGCGAGCGAGCGAGCCACGTAGCGGGCGACGCGGCGACCCCCGAGACCGCCCATGCGCTGACGGACGATCACAAGGGCCGCCACGGCGGAGGCGCTGTAGGCGACCGAGAGCGAGAGGGAGAGGCCCCGCGCTCCGATATGCCTCGACAGGACCACTGCCAATATGACATTGACGCCGTTCTCGAACAGGTAGAGGAAGAAGGCCGTGCGCGTGTCGCGCATCGCCTGCAGGGCGCTGATGCACAGCAGGTACGTGCAGTAGCCCGGCAGCCCGACAGCGAGCAGCGCCAGGAGTTGGCCGGTCTCGTGGCTGCTGGCAGCGCCGAAGGCGCCGTGGCGGAGCAGGAGGGCGACGAGCGGCCCGGCCAAGAGGAGGTACCCGGCTGTCGCCGGGAGAATGCCCGCCATCATCCGCCGCAACCCGAGCCCGAACTGGTGCGCCATCTCGGCGAGGTTGTGCGTGCTGTAGCGATACGCCAGCTCGGGTATCACCGTGCTCATGACGGAGACGGCGATCATGCCGAAGGGGAGCTGAAAGAACTGGTACGCGTAGGTGTAGTCGGTCACGCGGGAGGCCCCGAGCCCGACGGCGAGGGCGAGGACGACGAAGACGGCGACCTGGTTGGCGACGACGAAGCCGAAGGTCCAACCCGAGAGGGAGAGGATCTCCTTTATGGCTGGGTCGTCTGGCCGCCACACGAAGCGCAACCGCAGGCCGGACCGCATCGCCGCCGGCAGGAGGGCGAGCGCCTGCACGAGGACTCCGGCGCTCGTGCCGAGACCGAGGAGAAGGAGGAGGCCGTGGTCGTGCTGCACCCTCGCCAGCGTCGGGTGGTGCCCGACGATGTGGGCGAACTCGAGGAGGACGGCGATGGCGACGACGTTGTTGAGCACGGCGACGTAGGCGACGAGCAGGAAGCGCCGCACCGTGTTCAACACGGCCCCCATCAGGCTGATCGCCCCGTAGGCGATGAGCTGGATGGCAAAGAGCCTGAGGAGCTCCGTCGCCACCTGACGCTCGGCGGCCAGAGAGGCGCTGTGGGCACCGATGGAGTAGAGGTCGATGATGTAGGGCGCGAGGAGGAGGAACGCCACGGTGGCGGCGAGGAGCACGACGCTCGAGAGGGACACGACTGCCGAGATGGACTCGACGGCCTCCTCGCGTGGCCGCGTGGCCAACCGGTGCACGAACTGGGGCACGAACGTGGCCGACAGCACGCCTCCGAGCACGAGGTCGTGGACGATGTTGGGCGTGTTGTTGGCGAGATTGAAGGCGTCCGACAGGAAGTTGCCGCCGAGGGCGTAGGCGGCGACGAGAAGGCGGAGAAGCCCGGTCAGGCGTGACAGGAGGGTGCCGAGCGCCATGAGGGCGGTCACCCGCCCGAGACCGGAGCCCGCACCGACCGGAGCGGCAGGGCTCGCGGACTCTCCTTCCCCGGCGAGGAGGCTCACGCGCCGGGGGCGCTGGCGGGCATGGCGCCGGCCGCTAGCGCAGCGCCCCGCAGCTTGTGCTTCTTTCGCCGCTTCGTGAGGATCGACCGCATCCACCAGATCACGAGGAAGGCGGCTGCACCGATGGACAGGGCGACGGCGACGGCGGAGATCGCCGTCGAGCGGATGGTCATGTAGCCGCTCTGGATGACGAACCCCGTCCGCGTCGCGAGCGTCAAGCGGAGGGGGAAGTCGCCCGAGGTCCGTGCCGTCAGGTGGACGGTGAAGATGTTCGTCAGCGGGGAGATCTTCACGAGCCAGCTGTGTCCGTCCTGGAAGCCGAGCTCCGGGCTCTCCACACTGAATTCGGCCAGGAAGGGGGCGCTGGCGTGGGAGACGATGGAGATGGGAACGGCCGCCCTCACGGAGGTCACGGTGATCGTCCGGCCGAGCGGAAGGGTGACGAGACCGGAGAGGGCGTTCGCCTGCGCGTCGATGGTCTGCAGGCAGGCGAGACGTTCAGCCGGCGAATCCTCGGAGCCCTCTGCCATGAGCACGAGATCGCTCAGGGGCACTTTGCCATGAGGCTGCAGTGAGCTCGGTTGCACGGAGCCGAGCGCTGCGAGGTCCACCTGGGCGGTGGCGATGGCCGCGGCGGGCACGAGAGCGGTCGGCGCCCCGCCGAGCGCCAGCGCGCGCTTCGTGGGCGACGTGGCGCTCGAGCCGGGTGAGACGGCGTCGAAGGCCTCGGACAGCGTGACGGCGTGAACGATCGAGCTCTCCGAGAGACCCGCCAGCATCGTCCGCAGGAAGACCGGGTTCATGTAGGCCCCGAGGGGGGACTCGACGGCCATGACCTGTTCGGTGCCCGGGTTGTCGAAGTACTGCACGGAGAGATCCGCCAGCATCTGCTCGGCCTTCAGGGCAGGGCTGGCCGTGCTGGCAAGGTCCGTCTCGAGGCCCGGGTCGGAAGCAACGGCCTCCACGGCCGAGCCGGGCACGAGGAAGGGGGCGGTCGGGGTCCACTGCGAGAAGGGACCCGTAAGCGGCGCCACCGCCGTGCTCGGCAGGACGAGGCGCGTGATGCCGATTCCCGGCTGCCCGAGGAGGCCCAGGGAAGTCTGGTCGATCGGACCGTTGGCGGCGTACTCGTTCGCCGCGAAGGCGAAGTTGTTCACCTGCAGCACCTGGCGGGCACGCTCCAACTGAGCCGAGAGGGCCGAGGAGAGGCCGGAGGCGACGAGGTCGTCGGCATCGACCGGCACGAAGGAGGCGGGAAGGATGACGGCCTGCCCGCCGGGCGCGGTGAGAGCGCGTAGCCCGAACAGCGCCGTGCGGGCCGTCGCATTCGAGCTGTCCTCGAGGGATTCGACGAACTGAGGAAAGAGGTCGAGGGAGACCGAGGCGTTCGGCGCCGCCTGGAGCGCCACACCGAGCGCCTGCAGCTCGGCGACGTCTGATGGGTCCGGCACGGGCACGCCCGCCGGGGAGATCGCCGGTGACGAGCCGAAAGGCATCACCCAGGCGAACTGGAGCGGGCGCGTGCCCGACACCTCCCGCGGCGGCGCCACGATCAGATAGGTCGTGAAGCTGGCTACCGGACCCACACCGTCTTCCAGCAGTGAGACCTGCAGCGGGTAGACACCCCCGCAGGCTGTGCAGTTGAAGATCGAGAGCGTCACCCCCCCGGTTCCGGTACCGAGGTCGCCAGGGAGGTCGGGCGCCCACACGGGCAGATGGAGCATCACCTCTTGGCCGGGCGCCCACGCGAGCTTCTTCAGGTCGAGAGGGATGATCCCGGGGTTGCCGAGCGGCGTGAGGAGGCTCGGGAGGGACCCCTGCAAGGTCTGTCGGAGGGTGTAGCGGGCCACCACGGCTGAGTAGAGGGTGACCTCGAGCGAGAGGCGAGAGGCCGGCAGGGCCGAGCTCACGTCGATGCCGAGATTCACCCCGCTCTGGCGGGCAACGAACGCCGGCGACTGCGATTCAAGGGTGAGAGCCGCCGCCGCCGGGGCCGCCCGGGCGGGCGAGGACGCGGGAATGGCCACACCGAGCCCGGTGCCGAGCACGGCCAGTACGGCGAGACCAAGGGCTTCGGCGCGTCGAGAAAAAACGTGCAAGTGGGGCCCGCGCACGACGACTCAGCGTACTGGCCGGCGGCCGGTGGCTCCCGGCGCGGTACCGTCGTGGCGATGACCGTGTTGCTCGGCCGGCACGACGCCTTTGCCCGTCACGACACCGGCCGGCACCATCCGGAACGGGCCGACCGCCTGGCGGCCGTGAACAAGGGGATCGCCGCCTCGGGTGTAGCAGAGGCCATTGTCGACTTCGAGCCCCGCCCGGCGAAGCGCGAAGAGCTCACCCGCGTGCACGAGGCGGCTTACGTCGACGCCCTCGGGGACTTCTGCGCCGAAGGCGGCGGCATGATCGACCCCGACACGAGCGCCTCGAGCGCGTCCTACGAGGCAGCCCTGCGGGCGGCGGGGGCGGGGCCTGACGCCGTCAGCCGTCTCCAGAGCGGTGAGGCGGAGGCTGCCTTCCTGGCGGTGAGGCCGCCGGGTCATCATGCGCTCGGCGCGAGGGCGATGGGTTTCTGCTTGTTCAACAACGTTGCCGTGGCGGCGGCTTGCCTGGCGGCGGCGGGCGAGCGCGTCCTCATCGTCGATTACGACGCCCATCACGGCAACGGAACCCAGGACATCTTCTACGACCAGGCAGAGGTCTGTTACATCTCGCTGCACCAGTACCCGTTCTACCCGGGCACGGGCGCCTTGGCGGAGACGGGACGCGGAGAGGGACAGGGCACTACCGTCAATCTGCCCATGCCCGAAGGTACCGGAGGAGACGCCTACCGGGCGGCCTTCGACACGGTCATCGAGCCGGTGGCCGAGCGGTTCGCCCCCACCTGGGTCCTCATCTCCGCCGGCTTCGACGGGCATCGGGACGATCCGCTCACCGACCTCAGCCTGTCGGCGGGCGATTTCTCGGATCTGACGTGGCGATCGCTGCGGCTGGCCCCCCCCGGGCGGCGGATCGCCTTTCTCGAAGGCGGCTATGACCTCGACGCCTTGGCGTCCTGCAGCGCCGCCTGCATCGCCGCCCTCGCCGGCGAGACGCTCCGGCCCGAGCCCACCTCCGGGGCCGGGCCGGCGGGAGCGCACGCCCTCGAGATCGTCGCCGCCGCTCGCCGGCTCCATCTCGACGACGCGTCCAGGTGACGCCGTCGCGGCAGCTACCCTCGCCCATCGTGGTCCCCGAGCGCCTCCGGCCAGTGCTCGAGGCGACAGCGCCCCTGGCCGAACGGTTCACCGCCGCCGGCAAGAGGATCTATCTCGTCGGCGGGACGGTGCGGGACGCCATCGCCGGACGCCCGGGGGGCGTTGCCGGCGATGACTCCGTCGACATCGACCTCACGACGGACGCCCTGCCCGATGAGATCGAGGAGATCGTCGCCGACCTAGCCGAGACGACCTGGACGCAGGGCAAGCGGTTCGGCACGATCGGCCTGCTCTTCGGCGGCCGGCGCTTCGAGGTCACGACCCACCGGGCCGAGGCCTACGACCCCGACTCGAGGCAGCCGGAGGTCAGCTTCGGCGACGACATCCTCATCGACCTGTCGCGGCGCGACTTCACCGTCAACGCCATGGCGCTCAGCCTGCCGGATCTGGAGCTGTTCGATCCCTACTCGGGCCTGGCCGATCTCGCCGCCAAGCGGTTGCGCACGCCGCTCGACCCCGAGACCTCCTTCAGTGACGACCCGTTGCGGATGCTCCGGGCCGCCCGGTTTCTCGCCGGCTACGAGCTCGAGCCGGAGGCCGCTCTTGTATCGGCCGTGGCGGCCATGAGCGAGCGGCTCGGCATCGTCTCGGCCGAGCGCATCCGGGACGAGCTCGACAAGCTGATCACCCTGCCGGCGCCGGCCGCCGGGCTGTGGTTCATCGTGTCGACGGGGCTAGCGGCTCAGTTCCTCCCGGAGCTGCCGGCACTCGCCTTGGAGCAGGATCCCGTCCATCGCCACAAGGACGTGCTCGCCCACACGATCGCCGTCGTGTCGAAGACACGCCCGGACAAGGTGCTGCGGCTCGCCGCCCTCTTCCACGACGTCGGCAAGCCGAGGACGCGCACCGTCGGCCCGGACGGGGTGTCGTTCCACCATCACGACGTCGTCGGTGCCCGCATGGCGCGCGAGCGCATGAAGGCGCTGCGGTACCCGTCCGAGGAGATGGAGGCCGTCTCGCGTCTCGTGGAGCTGCACTTGCGCTTCCACACCTACCAGATGGGCTGGACCGACAGCGCCGTGCGGCGTTACGCCCGCGATGCCGGCCCCTTGCTGGAGAAGCTGAATGAGCTCACGCGAGCGGACTGCACGACACGCAACGCCGCGCGGGCACAGGCCCTCGCCCAGCGCATGGACGAGCTGGAGCGACGCCTCGCCGAGATCCGGGCGAAGGAGGAGCTCGATGCCCTGCGCCCGGAGCTCGACGGCGTCGAGGTCATGGCCGTGCTCGGCATCCCTCCCGGGCGCCTCGTCGGCGAGGCCCTCGCCTTCTTGCTGGAAATCCGCCTCGAGGAGGGCGTCATCGGCAAGGATGAAGGGAGGCGCCGGCTCCTGGCGTGGTGGCAGGATCGCCGCCCGTAGCACCGATGGATGCTCGCGAGCGCGGAAAACCCCCGCTTCAGGGCGGCGGCTGAGTAGTCTCGCAAACGGTCTCGTGGCCGAGGCGTACCCACCGGGAGGACGGGCTTCGATGGTCGCACCGATGGCAGGGGGCGGTCCCACCGATCGCGTCCGCGTCGAAGCGCTCGTGGAGCATGCCCTTGACGCCATCATCGTCACGGACGCCTTCGGCGTCGTCAGCTACGCCTCCCCGGCTGTGCGTGCCGCCCTCGGCTGTGAGCCGGGCGCCCTCGTGGGCCGCCCGCGCGAGGAGGTCTTCCCGACGGTGGACCTCGACGACGCTGAGGCCTCGATGCAGCAGCTGTACGAGACACCCGGGGCGATGATGAGCGTCAGCTTCCACGGGCGTCACGTCGACGGCTCGCTCCGGGCGTTCCGGGGCGTCGCCCGCAACCTGCTGCACGTCCCGGCCATCGCCGGCATCGTCATCAACGCCACGGACGTGACCCAGCAGCTAAGGGCGGAACACGCCCTGCGGGAGATGTCGGTCGCCATCGAGTCGTCCGCCGACGCCATCTTCGGGACGACCCTGGAGGGCGCCATCACGAGCTGGAACGGGGCGGCGGCCCAGCTGAGCGGCTACGCCCCCCACGAAGTCATCGGCGCCCCTCTGTCCGTCCTCTTCCCCGCGGAGCGGGGGAGCGAGCCCGCCGCCATCCTCGAACGGGTTCGCGAAGGCGAGATGGTGCGCGAGCACCAGACGCTCTGGCGGCGCCGCGACGGGTCGCGGGTCCACGTGTTGTGCACGGCTTCACCGGTGCGCGACGAGCGTGGAGTCGTGAGCGGGACGTCGATGATCGTGCAGGACGCGACGGAGCGCCGCCGGGCGGCCGAGGCGCTGCGACATGCCACCCTGCACGATCCGCTCACGCGCTTGCCGAACCGGGACTTGCTGATGGACCGGCTCCGCACGGCGCTGGCACAGTCGCAACGGCGGGGCAAGCGGGTGGCGGTGCTCATCGTCGACCTCGACAGCTTCAAGGACGTGAACGACTCGCTCGGCCACGCCACCGGGGACCTCGTGCTCGCCGAGATGGCGGGTCGGCTCGCAGGGGCGGTTCGTGTCGGCGACACCGTCGCCCGTTTCGGGGGCGACGAGCTCGTCATCGTGCGGGAGACGGCCGACGAGGAAGAGACGAGCCGCTTCGCCGCCCGCCTGCTCGACTGCATGACCGAGCCCATGGAGCTGGACAACGGCTCGGAGCTCTTCATCTCCGCCTGCATCGGCGCCGCCATCGCCCGCCCCGGCATCACGGCGGAGGACCTCGTCGGGGAGGCCGATGCTGCCCTTTATCGCGCCAAGGACAGGGGTCGTTCGGCCATCGAGTTCTTCGACGAGGATCTGCGCTCGCGCGCCCGCTCGCGCGTCGACCTCGGCGCCGCCCTTCGCCGGGCCCTTGAGCGGGGAGAGCTCTTCCTCGTGCACCAGCCCGTCGTCACGCTCGGCAACGTCACCCTACGGGGCTCGGAGGCGCTCATCCGTTGGGCGCACCCCGATCGCGGCGTCATCTCCCCGATCGACTTCATCCCCTTGGCAGAAGAAACCGGCCTCATCGTGCCCGTGGGGGAATGGGTGCTCTCCGAGGCTCTCCGTCAGATCTCCCGCTGGCGCCGGCGCTTCCCCCTCTCGGGCGACTACGCCGTCAGCGTCAACCTCTCGGCCCGGCAGCTCGCCTCGCCGGATCTCGTGGCCGCGGTCGCCGCCGCCCTCGCCTCCTCGGCCGTGCCTGCCAGCTCGGTCTACCTGGAGATCACCGAGACGACTTTGCTGTCACAGGTCGCTTCGAACCTCGACACTCTCCGCCTGCTGCGCGACCTCGGAGTCCACCTCACCGTTGACGACTTCGGCACCGGCTACTCGTCTCTCAGCTACCTGCGCCAGCTGCCGATCGACTCGCTCAAGATCGACCGCTCCTTCATCGACGGGCTCGGCGTGGATTCCCACGACACCGCCATCGTCGAAGCCGTCATCGGGCTGGCGAAGGTGCTCGAGCTGGACGTCGTCGCCGAGGGCGTGGAGACGAGGGGACAGCTGCAGCTGTTGAGGGAGATGGGCTGCCGGACGGGGCAGGGTTTCTTGTTCTCCGAGCCACTCGACACAAGGGACATGGAGCTCTTCCTCACGGCCGCCTCCGCCTCGGCCGGCCGGGTGACGACGGTTCGCTAGCCCTCGCCCTCGCCCGCCTTCTCAGTCGCCGCGGGCGAACTCCTCCACGAGCCGGTGCGCCTGCTCGTCGCGGAACTGAACCGGCGGGGACTTCATGAAGTAGGCGGAGGGACCCACGAGGGGCCCACCGATGCCGCGGTCGAGGCCGATGCGGGCGCAGCGGATGGCGTCGATGATGACGCCGGCCGAGTTGGGCGAGTCCCAGACCTCGAGCTTCAGCTCCAAGTTGAGGGGGACGTCCCCGAAGTTGCGCCCCTCCATGCGGATGTAGGCCCACTTGCGGTCCTCCAGCCACGGCACGTGGTCGGACGGCCCGATGTGGATGTCGTCCTCGGCGAGGGCCCGCTCCAGCTGACTCGTGACGGCCTGGGTTTTCGAGATCTTCTTCGACTCGAGCCGCTCGCGCTCCAGCATGTTGCGGAAGTCCATGTTGCCCCCGACGTTCAGCTGGTAGGTGCGGTCGAGCACCATCCCGCGGTCCTCGAACAACCGTGTGAGCACCCGGTGCACGATGGTCGATCCCACCTGGCTCTTGATGTCGTCGCCGATGATGGGCAGGCCGGCGTCCTCAAAGCGCTTGGCCCACTGCGGGTTGCTGGCGATGAAGACCGGGATGGCGTTGACAAAGGCGACACCGGCCTCGAGGGCGGCCGTGGCGTAGTGCTTCTGGGCCGCCTCGGAACCGACGGGCAGGTAGGCGACGAGGACCTCGGCGCCGCTCGTGCGCAGGACCTCGGCGACCTCGACGGGGGCGGCGGGCGACTCCTCGACGACTTGGCGGTAGTAGCGACCGAGACCGTCAAAGGTAGGTCCGCGCTCGACGCTGACACCGAGGGTGGGGACGTCGGCGAAACGGATCGTGTTGTTCCGGCCGGCCCAGATCGCCTTCGAGAGGTCGAGCCCGACCTTCTCGGCATCGACGTCGAAGGCCGCCACGACTTCGGTGTCGCCGACGTGGTAACCGCCGAGCACGACGTGCATGAGACCGGGCACGGCCTCGGAGGGATCGGCGTTCCGGTAGTACTCGATCCCCTGCAAGAGCGCGCTGGCGCAGTTGCCGACGCCTGCGATGGCCACCTTGATCGACTTGCTGGTCATTCGTCGTTCCTTTGATGTGTGAGGGTTTGGAGCGTTGCTTCAGCTTCGGCTGCGGGTCGGGTCAGTGAGGAGAGCGGTCATGACACTTCCGCCGCCGGTTCCTTCTCAGGTGGGCCGCCGCTCTCGGACCGGGCGGACCATTCGGCGGCGATGAGGCCTTCGATCCAGCCGAGCTCGAATTGGACGGCGGCCGTCGAGTGCTCGACCAGGGAGCGCTCGAAGCGATCGAGCGGTCGCGGGGGGGCGTCGGCGGCCCTGCGGGCACTCAAGAGGCGGTCCTCCAGCTGGCGCTTGCGCCGTTCGAGCAACCGCATACGGGTGTCTGGCGAGAGATGCCTGGCGAAAGCCCAACGGAGGGCGAAAGTCTTGCCGTCCTTGTCGTCGGCTCGGTCGTCACGGAGGAGCCGCTCGAAGAGCTCCTCGCCACTCGGTGTGAGCTCGTAGACCTTGCGCGTTCTCGAGCTCGTCGAGGTACGAGCGGCTCGCCCGCTCGCCGGGTTGCTGCGCGCGGCCAACCGGGCAAGAAACGCCGCCCGCTCTCCCGCCAGCGATCCTGTGAACGCAACCACCTCGGCCGCGGGAGCCGCCGGCTCGGGCGCGACCTCCCTCACCGCTCCGTCCTGCTCCAAGCGGGCGAGCGCCGGATAGAGGGATCCGAAGGAGAGGCTCGAAAGGAGGCCAAAGTCACTTCGAAGCCGTTTGCGCAGGTCATAGCCGTGCATCGGCTGCCTCTTCAACAGACCGAGGATCGCCATCTCCAGCACGCTTTCACAATAGCATTTTCGACATATCGTGTCGATATGTCGAGTAGCGCATAGAGCACTGGACTGCGCGGAGCGCGTCACCGTCCCCCTCTGCTCTCGCCCTCTACGCTGGTTGGCGACATGGCCGAGTTCCGTCAGCCGCCTGGCAGCGGTGGGACCGCCAACCCGGGTTGGTACCTCGATCCCTGGGGCCGGTCGGCCTGGCGCTGGTGGGATGGATGGCAGTGGACGGGGTGGATATCGCCACCCGAGGGTGTCGGCCCGGCGGTCGTTCGCCAGCTCGTCGTCGAGCCGTCGCCCTTGTCGCCGGCACCCCCAGAAGCGCCCGGCAGGGAGCGGTTGCCGGGCGGAGCGCCTGCCGGGGTGGGACCGTTCGACCCTGCCGCCTCCGCCACCGGCGCGCCCGCGGCCGCTCAGCCCGCGGCCGGTCAGCCCGCGGCCAGCCAGCCCGCGGCCGCTCAGCCCGCGGCCGGCCAGCCGCGGCCGCTCAGCCCGCGGCCGGCCAGCCCGCGGCCGCTCAGCCCGCGGCCGGCCAGCCCGCGGCCGCTCAGCCCGCGGCCGGTCCGAGCGTTGGCGGTACGCCGGTTGGCGGTCAGCCCGCGGCCGGTCCGAGTGTTGGCGGTATGCCTGCGCCGGTGCCGGGCCCATTCCTCCCGCCCGCCGCCCCCTGGGGAGGCGGAAACGTCGGGCCCTACATGGCCCCGATGCCTCCACCCACGAGCCCGGTCCCGCCGGCGGAGGCGGCCCGCCCGGTTGCGAGGAAGGACCGCCGTCGCCTCGTCGTCGAGCTGCTCATCGTGCTCTCCGTCTTCCCGCTCCCCTACGTCGTCTCGGCCCTGCAGGCGCTCGTCGCCTATCTGCTCGGGGAAGGCCCGGGACGACGCATCCCGATCCTCTTCCCGGGTCACATCGGAGCCGGCCTTCCCTTCGTCCTCCTCGAGGTGGCTCTGCCGCTGGCGGCGGCGGCCCTGGCGCTCTACCTGCTCTCGTTGCCGGGAGGTGACGGCGGCCCGAGCGCCATCGGGCTCGACCGCAAGCAGCCGCGAGGTGATCTCGCCCTCCTGCTGCCGGTCTTCGTTCTCTGTGACCTCATTCCCATCGCCGGCGGCAGCCTGGTGCTCACAGCCCTCGGCGTCCACGGACCCTCCCCTGCCACCGGAGGCCTGCCCACCTACTACGACCTCGCCTATCTGGCCATGGCCGTCGTCGCCGGCATCGTGGAGGAGATCGTCGTGCTCGGCTACCTCGTCCGCCGGTTGGAACAGATCGGGCTGAAACCGTTCTGGGTCGTGGCCATCGCCGTGGCCGTGCGGGCCTCATACCACCTCTACTACGGCTGGGGCGTTCTGCCCATCGTCGCCTGGGCCACGGTGAGCGTCCTTGTGTACCGCCGCTTCCGCCGTCTCGGTCCCTTCATCCTCGTCCACGCCCTTTGGGACAGCGGGCTCTTCCTTCTCGGGCACTACCTCCTCGCCGAGGTCGTCCTCCTCACGCCCGCCACCATCGTCTTCACGGCCATGTGGTGGCGCTACCTGCCACCGAAGGGACCGCCGCCCGGCGGGAGGGGAACGGGGGCCGAGGCGTGGTCGACTAATTAATGCCGCCTCTCGTGGCCGCCTCGCCCGACCGGTGGCGGGCGACGGGGCGGGGGGCTGCGGCCGATCCCGGACCGACGCCACGGCGCCGAGGACAATCGAGCGCTGCCGCTGGCGGCAGGGCGCGTCCCTGGTCGGCGATCAGTGCGTGATGGCGCATTAGCCTGTCGTCCGATGGCTGGCATCGGCAGCGGGTCGCAGAGCTTCTGGGGTGCGGGCGGCCCGCCTCACCCTGGGCGCATCGAGTACCGGCTGATGCGCGAAGCCGTCGTGCGTCAGTACCGGCGTGGCCGGATCGGCCGTCCCGACGTCTGCGACGCCCAGCCCGAGCTGCTGAGGGTGGCACGGCACCTCGGTCGCCAGACGAGCACGAAATGCCCGATCTGTGAGGAGTCAGAGCTCGTCCACGTCTCCTTCGCTTTCGGCCCCCGTCTCCCCTCGAGCGGGAGGGCGCTGGCTCCCGGAGAGATCACGAAGCTCACGCGCAACAGCGCTGAGCTGGCGTGCTACGTGGTCGAAGTGTGCGTGGAGTGCTGCTGGAACCATCTCCTGCGGATGTTCACGGTCGGCGGCCAAGGAAGGGCGCGAATGCGTAACTGATCGATGCGAGGCTGGGCGAGATGGCGGCGGACCACGCCACCGAGCCCGCGGGTGCTGTCGAGAGGTCCCGACGACACCGCCGGCAGCCGTGAGGCGCTGGACGGAAGGGAGAGCAAGATGAGTGAGCACGTCACTGTGCCGTGGGTCCGAGGCAGGAAGCGCCGAGACGGCGCCGAGCCCCTCGTCATGATCACGGCCTACGACGAGCCGTGGGCCCGCCTCGTCGACGCCGCCGGCGTCGACCTCATTCTCGTGGGAGACACGTTGGCGGAGATCGTCCTTGGCTACGAGGACACCCTCAGTGTGGACGTCGAGCAGATGGCGCATCATGTGGGTGCTGTCGCCCGCGCACGCCCGCGAGCCCTTGTCGTCGGCGATCTTCCCTGGATGAGCTACCACACCGAGATCTTCGGCGCCGTCCGCAACGCCGCCAGGCTGGTGCGCGCCGGCGCCGGGGCCGTCAAGCTTGAAGGCGGACGCCGCCGGCTGGCGGTTGTCCGGGCGATCATCGACGCCGAGATACCCGTCATGGCGCACCTGGGCCTCACGCCTCAGTCCGTCCATGCCATGGGGGGTTACAAGGTCCAAGGTCGCCAGCTGTCCGAAGCGGAGGAGCTCGTGGCGGACGCGGTCGCCCTCGAACAGGCGGGCTGCTTCGCCATCGTGCTCGAGGGAGTGCCCGACGTGGTGGCGGACCGGGTGACGGCGGAGGTCGCCGTCCCCACGATCGGAATCGGCGCCGGCGCCGGCTGCGACGGGCAGGTCCTGGTCCTGCACGATCTCCTCGGGTTGTCGAAGGGCCCGGTGCCGAAGTTCGTGCGCAAGTACGCCGACGTGGGCACGATCGTGACAGAGGCTGTGTTGCAGTATGCCGCCGATGTCCGGGCCGGCTCCTTCCCCTCCGACGCCGAGTCGTATCACGGCTCGAGCGCGCTGCGAGAGGCCCTCTCCATGCTGTCCTGAGGGTTGTGACACACCCGTGTGCGCATACTTGCTCGATGCCAGTCGTGATGGACGCGCCAGCTGCCGGGCCAGCCGGATCAGTGGGCTACCATGACCACGTCCTATCTGCCCCTGCCCCGGTCGCACCGGGGCCCCGAGCGCAGGGCGCCGGGTCCGGAGGAGGTGCGTGCCGCCATGCGGCCTTATGAAGTCATGGTCATTTTCGATGTCGACCTCGAAGAGGGCGACATCCGCCAGCGAGTCGAGCGTGTCCACGAGCTCGTGCGCTCGAAAGGCGGAACTCCCGGAAGCGTCAGCCATTGGGGTCGCCGGACGTTCGCCTACGAGATCAAGCATCGCTCGGAGGGGTACTACGTCGTCCTGGAGGCGACGGCGGAGCCAGCCGCTATGGCCGAGGTGGATCGTTACCTCGCCCTCGAGGATGCGGTGCTTCGCCACAAGGTCATCCGCCAGCCAGACAACGTGGCCGGGCGGGGCGCCTCACACGGACGGAGGCGTCCGGCGGCTCCGGTCACCCCGCCGGTTGCAGCCAGTCCGCGGAGCGCCTCAACGGCGGATGGTGATGGTAGGGAGGTCGCTGCCCAGGCAGCGCCGATCGCGGCAGACGCCGCCGAGAACCCCGGCCCGGACCCCGCCGGCTCCCCCGGCGACGAGCCGTCCGGCAGCTGAGCACCAAGACGACACAGGAGAGATTGACATGTCAAACGGGAACACCATCGTGCTGGTCGGGAACGTCACGCGCGACCCCGAGCTTCGTTTCACGCCGAGCGGGCAGCCGACGACGACCTTCGGCTTGGCCGTCAACCGCCGCTGGCAGAACCGCCAGACCCAGGAGTGGGAGGAGGCGACGTCCTTCTTCGACATCGTGTGCTGGCGGGAGCTCGCCGAGAACGCCAGCGAGAGTCTGCGACGCGGCTCGCGGGTCATCGTGACGGGCAGGTTGGAGCAGCGTAGCTGGGAGACGAGCGACAACGAGAAGCGCTCGAAGGTCGAGGTCGTCGCCGATGAGCTCGGGCCGAGCCTTCGCTGGGCGAGCGCCGTCATCACGAAGAACGAGCGCAAGGGCCCGGGTGAGGGCGGAGGTGGTCGTCCTGCCGTCCCGGCAACGGCCGGGCGGTCGTCCACCCCCGAAGCGGAGGCGACGTACTCGAATTATGACGAGGAGCCCTTCTGATGGCACGGAACAATGACCGCGACCGCGGGACCCGTCGGGCGCCAAAGGACACAGCCCGCCGCGGGAAGAAGAAGGTCTGCATCTTCTGCAAGGAGCACATCACCTGGGTCGATTACAAGGAGATCGGCCTCTTGCGGAAGTTCATGTCAGACCGGGGCAAGATCCGCGCCCGTCGCGTGTCGGGCAACTGCGCCCAGCACCAGCGCGATGTCGCCCTCGCCATCAAGACGGCACGCGAGCTGGCGCTGCTGCCTTACACGCAGCGGACCACGAGCGACCGTCCCTCCCCGCGAGGACCCGGCCGCGGTGGCCGGGGCACACCGGCGCCAGACGTGCCCGGAGCGCCCGAAGCAGACGACGCCGCCACGCTCGACGGTGAGCTCCTCGGCGACGAGGATCTGCTCGGCGACGAGGATCTGCTCGAGATGGACGAGTTCGCGCTGGCGCCGGGCGCGGAGGACGAGTGATGAAGCTCGTCCTCCGGTCCGACGTGAGCGGCCTCGGCAAGCGCGGCGACATCATCGACGTTGCCGACGGGTATGCCCGCAACAGCCTCATTCCAGACGGCCAGGCCATCCCGGCAACGCCGAAGATCGAGCAGCAGGCCCAGGCGATGCGGCGCTCCCGCGACGTGAAGGACGCCCGCGACCGCGAAGGGGCAGAGGCCGTGGCGCGAAAGCTCGTACCGCTCGTGATCAAGATCCCGGCGCGAGCCGGCGCTGAGGGCCGTCTCTTCGGGTCTGTCACGACCCAAGACGTCGTCGAGGCAGTTCAGCAACAGGCGGGCGTGACCCTCGACCGTCGCCGTCTCACCACCGACGAGGCGATCCGCTCGATCGGGGTGCACGAGGTGGGTGTCCGCCTCCATCCCGAGGTCGAGTTCCGCATCACCGTCGAGGTCGTACCGGCGGGCTAAGAGCAGATGACCGGCATGCGCCCCTTTCGTGGCCTGCCGGGAGCAGATTGCATGAGAAGCGCGACGCCCGGTGGAGCAGTCGCGCCCCTGCGACGAGGCGCCAGCAGCGCGCCTTTGAGGCCCGGGCCGAGCAGGCGCGCGGGCCTGTTGGCGCCAGAGCTGAGGAGGCTGTGCGCTCCACAAGGTTGCCCACAGGCTTTGCCCCAAGCCGAGGTCGGTATTCCACATGTTCTTGCTCTAGCCACCCCCAGGGTGGCGGGGGCATCCTGAGGCTGCTCATGGCGACCGTCCCCCCGATGCCGAACTCCTCCCGCCAGCCGCGCCGCGCGCGGGCCGGGTTGGCTGGTGCCGACAGCGAGAGCGACAGGGGTGGCCCGGGCGCGGCCGGCAGTTCCATCAGCCGAATACCGCCCCACAGCTTCGAGGCAGAGGAGTCGCTTCTCGGGGCGATGCTGCTGTCTCGTGACGCCATCGCCGTGGCGGTGGAGGAGGTCTCGGCTGACGACTTCTACAAGCCGTCGCATGCCCATATCTTCTCTGCGGTCACGGCTCTTTACGGCCGGGGAGAACCCGCTGACGCCGTCACGGTGGCCGAAGAGATGCGGCGCCACGGGACCCTGGAGGCCTCTGGAGGGGCCTCGGCTCTCATCTCCCTGCAAGCGAACACCCCGGCTATCTCGAGCGCCAGCCGATACGCCCGCATCGTGCAGGAGCACGCCGTCCTTCGCCGGCTCATCGGCGTGGCCTACGAGATTGCCGAGATCGGCTACGAGCTGCCTGCCGACGTCGTCGCCGCCGTCGATCGGGCCGAGGCGATGGTGTTCGAGGTCGCGCAGCGGCGCTCGAGTGACTCGACGCGGTCCCTGAAGGAGCTGCTGGCCGAGAGTCTCGACCACCTCGAGTACCTCGCCAACCTCGGGGAGACGATCACCGGCGTTGCCACCGGCTACCAGGACCTCGATCATGAGCTCTACGGCCTGCAGCCGTCCAACCTCGTCGTGGTCGGCGCTCGACCGTCGATGGGGAAGACGGCGTTCGCCCTCGGGTTGGCGGCGCACGCCGCCCGTATCGGTGTACCCGTCCTGTTCTTCTCGCTCGAGATGAGCCACCTCGAACTGGCCCAACGCGTGCTGTGTGCCGAGGCGCGCGTCGACGCCGGGCGCTTGCGCAACGGCAAGCTCGTCGAGAGCGACTGGTCGAAGATCGCCGGTGCCATCGGGAGGATCGGGACATCGCCGCTTTACATCGACGACAACCCCAACGTGACCGTGATGGACATCAGGGCAAAGGCCCGGCGGATGAAGAGCGCCGAAGGGGGCCTCGGCCTCGTCATCGTCGACTACCTGCAGCTCATGACCGGGCGAACCTCGGCCGAGAGCCGCCAGGTGGAGATCTCGGAGATCTCGCGTGGCCTCAAGATCCTCGCGCGAGAGCTGCAGATTCCCGTCGTCGCCCTGAGCCAGCTGTCGCGCAACCTCGAGTCCCGGGCGGACAAGCGCCCGATTCTCGCCGACCTGCGCGAGTGCCTGACCGGCGACACGGTCGTCTCGGTCGTCGAGGGGCCCCCAGTCACGATGCGCGAGCTTGCCCGTGCCGGCGAGGCCACTACGGAGGTGTGGTCACTCGACGACGACGGTGGCCTCGTGCCCTCGGTGATGGTGCAAGCCTGGTCGACGGGCACGAGGCCTGTGTTCGCCGTCCGCCTCGCCGGCGGCCAGGTCGTGCGGGCGACCGCCAACCACCCGCTCTTGACGCCAGACGGCTGGACGGCCGTGAGCGAGCTCGGTCCCGGCACTCCGGTCGCCGTCGCCCGACCGAGCCCGGACCGCGACATCGCCTGGGGGGCCGTCGAGGAGATCGCGCCGGCGGGAGCCGAGGAGGTCTTCGACGCCCACGTGCCCGGTACCCACAGCTTTGTCGCCAACGGGTTCGTTTCTCACAACAGCGGGGCGATCGAGCAGGACGCCGACGTCGTCATGTTCATCTACCGCGACGAGGTCTACAACCCGGACTCGACCGATCGAGGCGTCGCCGAGCTACTGATCGCCAAGCACCGCAACGGTCCCACCGGTCTTGCCAAGCTCAGCTTCATCTCCAACTACGCCCGCTTCGGTGACCTGGCGAAGATGTGAAGACGGGCGATCCGGAGTCGCTCGCGGGCTCGCTCTCGGTTCTCGGCGTCGCCGACGATCCGGATCCGGTCAGGACGCCTTGCGTCGTTTGCCGCGTGCGCTCGTGCCCGCCCGCCGTTGCCCGCCGTCGCTCGCGCTGACGGCGGCCTCGAGCTCGTCTCGGCTCATCTTCGACCGTCCCGGGATGCCGAGCTCGGCGGCGCGCTCAAGCAGCTCGGGTTTCGAGGCGCGCGCCTCCGGGCCGCTCGATGTCGGAACGGCCGCCACTGCCCGCTGGCGGGCCGGCCGCTTCTCCGAGAGGGACGCCGTGGCCGGTGCCGCCCCGGCTGCTCGGCCGTCGTCCGAGACGTCGCCGGTTCGCTTGAGGCGGGCGGCCTCCACGCTTGCTCGCAGGGCGTCCATGAGGTCGATGACCGGCGCCGGTTCCGGTGGCGGTCCGCTGGATGTCACGACCTCACCGCGGCTCTTGCGCTCGATGAGATCCTCGACCGCCTCGCGATAGGTGTCCCGATACGCCTGCGGTTGCCACTCCGTCGTCATGGAGTCGACGAGCAGCTTGGCGGTGTCGAGCTCGCGGCCCTGGAATTTGACGTCTTCGTCAGGGAGCGTGCCCAGCTCCGCCACGGGGTCGCGCACTTCGTCGGCGAAATACATGGTCTCGAGAGCAAGGACACGCTCGTCCGGTCGGATGGCGACGAGGTGCTCCTTGCCGCGCATGACGAAGGTGGCGATGCCGACCTTGTTCGTCTCGGACATCGCCTGACGCAGCAGCGCGTAGGCGCGCTCGGCGCCGGGAGCTTGCGGTGCGAGGTAGTACGTCGACTTGTAGTAGACGGGGTCTATCTCGTCGAGATCGACGAAGTCCGTGATCTCGATGTTGCGGGAGCGTCCGGGCTCGACCGCCTCGAGCTCTGCCGGTTCGATGACGACGTACCGGCCGCCCCCGAGGTCATAGCCCTTCACGATGGCCTCATAGGGAACCTCTTCCCCCGTGCGCTCGTTGACGCGCTTGTTGCGAACACGGTCCGAAGTACCCCGCTCGAGTTGGTTGAAATGGATCGTCTTGTCGTCGGTAGCCGAGTACAGGCCTACCGGCACGTTGACGAGGCCAAAGTTCAGTGCTCCGGTCCAGATCGGCCGCGCCATGGGCACCTCCCCTCGTTTCCAGGCAGAGAAAGTCAAGCACGGTTTTGCCGCCTTGACCAGGACAGGGCTCCGACAGATGCTTAGGGACGATCCGCGCCGACCGCGTCGCGTCCGCTTTTGCGGCGCGGCGCCGGCTGCCCGGGCGGCGTCCTCATGGGCGGAGGCCCGAGTCGATGGCGAGGCGCCCCGGGTTTCGGACTGGCTCCGCCAGCTTCGCGAGAGCGACCGCACCCACGGCCGTGCGGCTGGCGAGGGCATCCACCACCTTGACACAGCCCTTCGGCAGAATTGTTCGCGTGAGTCCTTGAGGGGAGGTGAAGTGGCCGAAACGAACCAGCGAGAAGTGCGACGATCGGTGCAGTTCGCCACCGCGCTCGCTCACGGCGTGGCCGACTTCGAGCCCGAGGACCTCGCGCACGGTGCCCTGACCCTCTCGTTCGGCCTGAGCGCCTGGATGCGGAGGACCTCCGTCGGCTTCGACGAGGCCTGGACCGGTGTGCTCATGCTCCGGGGTGCCCTCCTAGAGGTGGCCGGGCTGGACCGCCGCAGCGAGCCGATCCCACTGCGTGCCGGCGACACGAAGACATCGCTCGTCAGCATGACCGTGTATCTCGACGGCCTCCTCGAGCGCGCCGCCTCCGCCACTCAGAAGGGTCGCTGGGCCGTGGCGGCCGACGCCATCGATCTGCTTTCCAACTGACACGGGGCAGACCCGCCTGCGCGCGCGGGTCGACCCGGATCGACACCGTGGAGGCGCCCGCCCCCGGCGGCCAAGCTGCGGCCCACGACCCTCGTTACGATCGGCCCGTATGGGAGCCCTCACCGGAGCTGGCCTGGCAGCGGCCGCCGCCGCCCTCGACGACTGGTCGGTGGAGCCCGGAGAGGCCGCCATCACGAAGCAGTTCGTCTTTGCGAGCTTTCCGGCCGCCTTTGCCTTCATGACGGCGGTCGCGCTCAAAGCCGAGGCCATGAACCACCATCCGGAGTGGGCGAACGTCTACTCCAAGGTCGACGTTCGGCTCACCAGCCACGACACGGGCGGCGTGACGGAGCGGGATCTCGCCCTCGCCCGCCACATGGACGAGGTCGCCGCCGGTCTCAGCCGTCCCGTCTGAGCTCAAGCCGTCCGAGGCGGCGCAGCGCTTCGTCGATCACCTCGGGCCGCTTGCAAAAGGCGAAGCGCACGAGTGGCCTGCCGGCCTCCTTGTCGTCGTAGAAGACCTCGGTCGGGATGGCCGCCACACCTGGATCGGCGACAAGGGCTCGGCAGAAGGATCTGCCGTCATGTTCTCCGAACTGGCGGATGTCGACGACGGCAAAGTAGGTCGCCTGCGGTCGGGCGAGCTTCCAGCCGAGATGGCTGAGCCCATCGCAGAGGCGATCCCGTCGTGCCTGCAACTGCCCGGCGGCGGCCGCGAAGTAGTCGTCTTCCAGGGCGAGGGCGGCGGCGACGGCGTACTGGAAGGGCGTGCCGCTGGCATAGGTGAGGAACTGCTTGACGGAGCGGACTGCTTCGACGAGGCGAGCAGGACCCATCACCCATCCGATCTTCCAGCCGGTCGCCGAGAAGGTCTTGCCGGCACTGGAGATCTTGAGCGTGCGCTCGCGCATCCCCGGCAGGCTCGAGAGCGGCACGTGCACGCCCTCGAAGACGAGATGCTCGTACACCTCGTCGGTCACTGCGATGAGGTCGTGCTCGATACACAAGCGGGCCACGTACTCGAGCTCCGGCAGGGCGAATACCTTGCCCGTGGGGTTGTGCGGAGAGTTGAGCAGCAGGAGCCTCGTCGCCGGGCTGACGGCGGCGGCGAGCTCCTCAGGATCGAAACCCCAATGAGGCGATCGAAGTGTCACCACCCTCCGGCGGGCGCCGGAGAGCTCGATGGCGGCCGCATAGGAGTCGTAGTAGGGCTCGAACGTGAGCACCTCGTCGCCCGGCTCGCACAGACCCAGCACCGTGGCGGCGATGGCTTCGGTGGCTCCCGCCGTCACGAGGATTTCGCCCTCGGGGTCGTAGCTCTGCGACCACCAGCGCTCTTCGTGGTCGGCGACCGCTTGCAGGAGCTCGGGCACCCCGCGACCGGGTGGGTACTGGTTGTCCCCCCGCCGAATGGCGGCCACGGCGGTGTCGAGGAGCGCGTCGGGGCCGTCGGCGTCGGGGAAGCCTTGGCCCAGGTTGATGGCGCCATGCGCCGCCGCTAGAGCCGACATCTCTGCGAACACCGTCGTTCCATAGGCCGCAAGGCGACCGGCGCGCGCGAGCTTTTCGGCGCCGGACGCAGGTCGGGGAGAAAGCCCAGCCGAGTCATCCACGAACAGGCACGATAGGGCGGTGCACGAGTGGACCGACGCCACCGAAGCCCTTGCCGCCGAGGTGACGGCGTACACGAAGCAGCGGCTGCACCTCGACCCAGTCCCGCTCGACGGTCCGCGGTCGCTGCAGGAGCTGGTCGTGCAGGTGGGTGAGACGATCACACCGGAGGGCATCGGCGGGCCCGAGGCCCTCCGGGTGTTCGCCGAGGTCCTCGCCCCCGCCTGCATCTCCATCGACCACCCTCGTTTCTTCTCGTTCATCCCTTGTGCACCGACGCCGGCGAGCACTCTGTTCGATCTCGTCGTGAGCGCTTCGTCGCTCTACGGGGGAAGCTGGCTCGAGGGGGCAGGTGCCGTCTACGCAGAAAACCAGGCTCTGCGTTGGTTGGCCGACCTCGCAGGGCTCCCCGCATCGGCGGGTGGGGTCTTCGTGCAAGGGGGCACGATCGGCAACGTCTCAGCTCTCATCGCCGCCCGCCACAGCGCCCGCCACGAGCTGGAGGCAACCGGGGCTGCTGCGCCGTCCCGCTGGGCGGTGGCCGCCAGTGCCGAAGCGCACTCATCGGTCACGAGCGCCGCCGCCGCCATGGACGTGGAGCTGCTCGCCATCGAGCCTGACGAGCACGGACGGCTGACCGGACCGGCACTCGAGCGGACGCTCGCGGCCGAGCGTGCGGCCGGTGGGCGTCGCCGCCCCTTCGCCGTCGTGGCGACGGCCGGCACCACCAATCTGGGCATCGTCGACGATCTGGCGGGGATCGCCGAGGTGGCACAACGAGAGGGCCTCTGGACGCACGTGGACGGCGCCTACGGCGGTGCCGCTCTGGCGGCTCGCAGCACGCGTCACCTCTTCCACGGTGTCGAGCGAGCCGACTCGCTCGTGGTCGACCCGCACAAATGGCTCTTCGCGACGTTTGACTGCGCGGCCCTCCTCTACCGAGACCCGGAAAAGGCGCGGGCGGCCCACGCGCAGCACGCCGGCTACCTCGAGCCCCTGCGCACCGGAGACGACTGGAACCCCTCGGACTACGCCCTTCATCTCACGAGGCGGGCAAGAGGACTGCCCTTCTGGTTCTCGCTCGCCTCTTCCGGGACGCGGGCATACGCCGAGGCGGTCGAGCGGACACTCGAGGTGGCTCGGTACGCAGCGAGCCGCGTCCGCCAGCTCCCCTACCTGGAGCTGGTCACCGACCCGATGTTGTCCGTGGTGGCCTTCCGCCGCCTCGGCTGGAACGAAGCCGCCTACTACGGCTGGTCGAAGCAGCTCCTCGCAACGGGGCGGGCTTTTGTGGTGCCCACGACCCACCACGGAGAGGTCGTCCTCCGCATCGCCATCGTCAACCCGCGCTCGTCGGAGTCAGACATCGACCTCGTGCTCGACTCGCTGGCGGACTGATGCCGCGTACCCACTGCGTCTGCGTACCCGCTGGGCATTCGCTGCGTACCGGCTGTGCACGGGCTGCAGGTGATCGCCGGGGCGCCTCAGGCCACGCTGCGAGCGCTGAGGTGCCGGAAGCTCAACGTCGGATGCCGCCTTCGCGCCAGCTCCAGCTCTGGGGTCATGACCGACGGACCGAGCACGGGTGGGCGCCGGCACGGCCAGCTGAACTCGTCCGGCTCGAGACCAGACAGGCCCTCGCTGCGCGACCAGGCGTCGTACTCCGACGCCCACTGCTCGTGCCAGACGGCCTGCCGCACGGTCAGCAGCTCGGGGTGCACGTCCCCGCACTCGCGGTAGCGAAGGCCGATGCAACGGGTGAGGGCGACCGCCGCCTCGGCGTCCGCCCGGGCGTCGTGCGCCTGTTGCAGCTGGATGCGATAGTGCGCACAGAGGGCGTCGAGGCGGCGCTTGCCTTTGCGGTAGCGGTCGACGTGCCGGTCCATCACGAGCGGGTCGAGGAGGGCGTGCCAGGCGAGGGCGGGCAGACCGAAGGAGGCGAAGAGGGCTTCGGCGATGGTGACGTCAAAACTGGCGTTCATGGCCACGACCGGGATGCCCCTGGCTGCCGCTTGCCGGATGGCGGAATGGATTCGCAGGGCGGCTTCCCCGAGCGAGCAACCCTCCGCCCGGGCCCGTTCCGAAGTGATGCCGTGGATTGCGATGGCTTCGGCGGGGATGTCGCGCCCTGGATCGACGATCCACGTGTCAGCCCTCACGACACGATCTGCCGTCGTCCACACGAGAGCCGCTTGGACGGGCAGGTCGCGCGTGGTGTCGATGCCAGTGGTCTCGAGGTCGAATCCAAGCAGCGGACCATCGAACCAGGCCATGAGCTGAGGGTACGCGGAGGGTGTGTCATATCCGCGGATGCTCGTACTGCCCTCGATCATGGGAGGTGGGGCGTTGTCAGGGCGGCTCGGACTCAGATCCGCGTTGGCCGGGGCCTACGCACCCTTTCGCGTGCCCAGAGAGACCGCACCGGGCCTGCAGGATCGCGGGGCGCACTCAGATCCGCCGTCTCGATGCTCGGGAAGAGAGGATGCTCGCCTGTGAAGCCTCAGCCAAGGTGGCACACGTCGTTGTAACCCCGGAGAAACCACTTGTCCTCAGTCACGATGATCGTCGAGATGCTCCCGTTGTCCACGGCCACGAAGGCGAACGGCCGCGAGCCTGTCGCAAGCGAGAGCACCATGCCGATGGCGCCCCCATGGGAGAACACAACGACGCGGCCGCCGCGCTGATCGCGGGAGATCCGCTCGATCCCCGCACGCACGCGACGCGCCAACTCCTCGTTCGACTCGGCCCCGGGAACGACGTCCCAGCGCTCGCGTTCGAACATCTCGAGCGCCACGGGATCGAGGGAGACGACCTTGTGGCGATAGAGGCCGCCCTCCCACTCCCCGAGCCGGACCTCGCGCAGGTCCGGTTCGGGGATGGGGACGAGGCCTGTCCGTTCGACGAGCGGAGCCGCCGTCTCGAGCGTCCGACGCAGCGTCGTGACGTAGATGGCGTCGATTCTCGAGCCTGCGAGACGATCGGCCACGCGCACGGCCTGTTCGACCCCCTCCGGCGCCAGCTCTGGGTCCCCATGGCCGTCGACGAGGGGGAAAGGCCTCTCCGGGTCCGCCGCAATGGTCTCCCCATGGCGCACGAGCAAGATCTCGGTCGCTTCCGGCGGGGCTGAGAAACGGACCTGCCTATGTCCTCCCGCCGGCACCTCCAGGTCTTCTGTGCTCATCAGAGGAGACTAGAGCCGGCACGAGTGCGGGCATCGCGAAGACACAGTCCGACACGAGGCACGCCGTCTCGCGTAGCCGTTGGGACCTTTGCCCTGGCAGGTGGGACTTTCGGCACTGGGGAGGCTCTTGGCCGGGCGCGCAGACTGTGGGCAAGGTCGGCGGGAGCCCGACCAGAAAGAAGGAAGTGCGATGATGAACCCGGTTGCAGCGATCGGAG
>DASPSK010000287.1:0-9990 GCA_035623975.1 Acidimicrobiales bacterium
GCGCTGAGGCTGGAATTCCCGACCGAGGTGTGGGTCACCGGAGAGATCCGCAAAGTCAACCTCAGCAAAGGGAATCGCTATCTCGAGCTTGCCGATCACGAGTTCCCGCCCGGCGGCAGCCGCGGTGCCATGCTCGATGTCGCCTGCTGGTCGCGGGACTGGCCCCTCATCGGGGCCGAACTGCAGTCCGTCGGCCTCGAGCTGGTGGCAGGGCTCGTCGTCCGCATCCGGGGCAGGGTCGGCGTGTGGGACGGGGCGGCGAAGCTGCGTTTCTCCATGACGGATCTCGACGTGGCGGCCCTGCTCGGAGGGATCGCCGCCGCCCGGCGCAAACTGCTGCTGGAGCTCGAGCACGAGGGCCTGCTCGATGCCAACCGGCGCCTGCGAGCCCCGCTCGTGCCCATGAGGATCGGGATCGTCACAAGCGCCGGCTCCGAGGCGTATCGCGACTTCACCGGGCAGTTGGAGCGCTCCGGCTATGGCTTTGCCGTCCGGCTCGAGGCGTGCCTCGTGCAGGGTCCCGAGGCGCCCCAGCAGATCGCCGGCGCGATAAGACGACTGCACGAGTTCGCACCCGACGTGATCGTGCTCGTGCGCGGCGGCGGCGGTCGCGGAGACCTGGCCGCCTTTGACAGCGAATCGGTGGCGAGGGCGATCGCCACCTCCCGCCACCCCGTCTGGACCGGGATCGGGCACACGGGCGACCGCTCGGTGGCCGACGAGGTCTGCCAGCGGGCGCTCATCACGCCCACCGGCTGCGGTGAGGCCGTCGTGGCAGCCGTCACGGCCTACCTGGAGGGGATCGACAGCGCCGCGCAGGCGATCGCCAGCCGGGGGAGGGCAGCGCTCGATCGAGCCGGGGAGCGGGTCGACGAGAGCAGAGGGCGTCTCGCACGCGCAGCTCGGCACGAGCTCGACCAGGCGACCTCCTCGCTCGTTCTCGCCCGACGCCAGGTGGAGCACGGCGCCGTGATCGGCCTCGAGCGCAACCGGGCAACCCTCGAGCGGCACGCACAGGAGCTGGCCCGCATCTCTCGCCACGTCCTCCAGGGCGAGGAGCAGCAGGTCGGCAATTTGCGCAGTGTCCTGGCGGCCTTCAACCCGAGGCGTCAGCTCGCTCGCGGCTGGTCGCTCACAAGGACCGTCGACGGCCGCGTGGTGCGGTCCGTCGACGAACTAGCTCCGGCTGACAAGATCGTCACGGTGCTCGCTGACGGCAACGTGACCTCACGTGTTGAGCAGCTGTCGAGAATCGAGGAGACGACGTGACGACAACCGGTGAGGGGGCGGAGGCGCCGACGACGCCGAGCGACCTCGATCGATCAAGAGCGGCCGGAGGCCTCGACGCGCCGGCCGGACCCCCCGTGGCCGATCTCGGCTACTCCGAGGCGGCGGCCGAGCTCGAGCGCATCATCGCCGAGCTCGACCGAGGTGTCATCGACGTGGACGTGCTCGAAGTCCACCTCTGCCGGGCCGTCGAGATCGTCGAGGAGCTCGACAGACGCATTCGCGGAGCCCGCGAGCGAGTGAGCGCCATCCTGCCTCGGTTGGAATCGGCCGGCCGTGGCGAGGCCGAGGCGCACGGCGCCGCTACGGTGTGACGCCATGGCAGACAGGATCGAGCACATCGGGGTGGTTGGATCCGGCTTGATGGGCTCGGGCATCACCGAGGTGTGCGCCCGAGCCGGCATGGACGTGATCGTGGTGGAGGCGGACGTGGCCGCCGCCGAGCGCGGCCGGGAGCGGCTGGAGAGATCGCTCCAGACGGGCGCACGGCGCGGCAAGCTCACCGAGGACGACGTGGAGACCGCCCTCGCCAACGTCTCCTACGCCACCGATCTCGGCGAGCTGGCCGACCGAGAGCTCGTGGTGGAGGCGATCACCGAGGACGCAGCCGCCAAGCTGGCCGTCTTCAAGACGCTCGACGAGGTGGTCGCGTCGGAGCACGCCATCTTGGCCTCGAACACGTCCTCCATCCCGATCATGAAGCTCGCCACCGTCACGCGCCGGCCGGAGCAGGTGCTCGGCCTCCACTTCTTCAACCCGGTCCCGGTGCTGAAGCTGGTGGAGCTCGTGACGTCGCTCATGACGAGCGACGTCGTCGTCGATCGGTCGACGGCCTTCGTCACCGGACCGCTCGGCAAGCGAGTGATCCGCTCGCAGGACCGGGCGGGTTTCGTCGTGAACTCGCTGCTCATCCCGTACCTGCTGTCAGCGGTGCGCATGCTCGAGTCAGGTTTCGCCACCCGCGACGACATCGACGCGGGAATGGTCGAGGGGTGTGCCCATCCCATGGGGCCGCTGGCCCTCAGCGACCTGATCGGTCTCGACACGATGCAAGCGGTCGCCGAGTCCCTCTACGAGGAGTTCAAGGAACCGCTGTATGCTCCGCCGCCGCTGCTGTTGCGCATGGTGGAGGCAGGGTTGATGGGTCGTAAGAGCGGTCGTGGCTTCTACGAGTACGGGCGAGAGACGGCGCGGGCGACGGCTTGAGCGACGCCTTCGTATTCGACCGCGAGACGGACGAGCGTCCCTGGGGCAGCTACGTCGTGCTGGACGAAGCCGTCGATCACAAGGTGAAGCGGATCGTCGTCCTCCCGCACAGGCGCTTGAGCCTGCAGGTGCACCGACACCGGTCGGAGCACTGGTTCGTGGTGGAGGGCACGGGGCTCGTCACCCTCGGCGATACGCAAGTGCGCCTGGGAGCGGGCGACTCCGTCGACATCCCGGTCGGAATGGCCCACCGTATGGCGAATACGGGCGATGTCGACCTCGTGTTCATCGAGGTGCAACACGGGGAGTCTTTCGGGGAGAACGACATCGTGCGCCTCGAGGACGACTTCGGGCGCGTGGAGAGGTAAAAGGCGCCGGCCTCAGACCGAGAGGACGACGGGCAATTCGGCGAGTCCGCGCAGGGTGATCCGGTTCTTGAAGGTCGGGGAGTCGGTCGCCAGCTCGATGCCCCCGAAGCGCGCGAGAAGCCGTTCGAAGACGACCTGACCCTCCGCCCTCGCGAGGGCCGCCCCGAGGCAGAAGTGGATGCCGCTGGCGAAGCTCATGGGCGGGCCCTCGTCCCTGCGGAGGTCGAGGCGCTCAGGGTCGGTGAACCGAGCGGGATCTCGGTTGGCGGCTCCGAGGACGGTGATGACCTGGCTCCCGGGTCCAAGGGGCACACCGCCGAGCTCGACGGCCTCGAAGACCTGGCGGCCGTCGAACTGCACGGGGCTGTCGTAGCGGAGGAGCTCTTCCACCGCCGAGCGGATGGCGGGGCTATTGCCGCCGGAGCCGGAGCCGGAGCCGCCGGAGCCGTCGGCCGCGAGGTCGGCTCGCAGCCGCGCCAGCTGGTCCGGGTTGCGGAGGAGGGCGAGCAGCCCGTTGCCGATGAGGTTGGTCGTCGTCTCGAAACCCGCCGCGAACAACAGGATCGCCGTCGAGATCAGCTCCGTCTCGCTGAGCTTGTCCGTGCCCTCCTCGACGGCGATGAGGGTGCTGAGGAGGTCGTCGCCCGGGTCCTGGCGGCGGCGTGCCACGAGATCGGCGAAGTACTCCTCCAGCTCCGCTTCGGCCTCGAAGGCGGGCCCGATCTCGTCGTCGCCGATCACCGGCTCGAGGAGCACGGTGACACGCCCGACGACCTCCCTGAAGCGGGGCCAATCGCTCGAGGGCACGCCGAGCATGGCACTGATGACGGCGACAGGCAGCCGGTAGGCGAGGGCCTCCATGGCGTCGACCACCTCACCCGTCGGGATGCGATCCAGCAGCTCGTCCACGAGCTCGACAATGTGAGGGCGGAGGCG
Organism: Acidimicrobiales bacterium; assembly: GCA_035623975.1. Lineage (GTDB taxonomy): Bacteria > Actinomycetota > Acidimicrobiia > Acidimicrobiales > Bog-793 > JAKACA01. Next base: position 3,798 of record DASPSK010000287.1, read on the forward strand.
CTCGACCGTCCGCGGCGTGAACGCCTTCGACACGAGTCCCCGCAGCCTCGTGTGATCGGGCGGGTTGAGGAAGAGGAGGGACGGGGGGCGGCTCGAGAGATCCTGGATGTTCGGGAAGATCTCGAGGTGGCCGAACCGCTCACGGGCGCGCGCGGCGCGATCGACCTCGTCCTTGCCGAGGTGGGGATCGCGCAGGGCCAGCTGGCACTCCTCGTAGCGCGTGCACACGACGAAACCCACTCCGGATCGGTACACCGGCGCCGTCTCCCGCAGCACCCGGTAGCGCCCGTAGGGGTCCTGGCGCCCTGCGGGCGTGCCGATCGTCTCGAGGAAGAGGGCGTCGAGCTCAGGGACCTCCGCCGGCCAGCCTGCTGAGCTCTCGATCGATACGTCAGTCATCTATGGATGCACTGTAGTTGGGCGCCCAGGGTCGGTCTCGAGAGATATCTCTTGACAATCTTATATCGAGAGATATATTTCGAGAGATGACTCTCAAGAGGAGATCAGGCCAACGGGAGACGGCTCCGTCCGCCGAGGGCGCTGAGGGCCTTGCGGTGCCGGAGGCGCCTGCGGTGCCGGAGGCGCCTGAGACCCGCGAGACCCGCGAGACCCGCGAGCTGAGGGACCCTCGTGAGCTCCGCGCCCTGACGCACCCGGTGCGCCTGGCACTGCTCGAGGTGCTGAACCTCCACGAGGCGCTCACGGCGACTGAAGCGGGTGAGCTCATCGGCGAGTCGCCGACGACCTGCTCCTTCCACTTGCGCCAGCTCGCGAAGTACGGCTTCGTCGAGGAGGCCGGAGGAGCGCCTGGGCGCCGACGGCCGTGGCGGCTCGTGACCCGACGGGTGCTCTTCTCGGCCGCGAGCGCCGACCCGGAGATGGGGGTGGCTTCGACCGCCCTCGAGGGCCTCCTGCTGGAGCGGTGGAACGAGCGTTTCTCGCGATGGCAGCGCGCCCGGGTCCATTACCCGGCGGACTGGCAGGAAGCGGCCATCGGCAGCGAGTTCCTCAGGTACCTCACTCCCGCCGAGCTCCGCGATGTGGGGGAGCAGATAGTCGCCATCGTCGACCGCTATCAAGACCGCAGTACCGACGCCTCGCGGCGGCCGCCTGAGTCCCGCCCGGTCGAGATCGTCGTTTTCGGCTACCCCTATGTCGGCGGTGAGCGATGAAGAGGCTGCTCAGGGACCCGAACGCCCGCTGGTACCTCGGTGGCCAGAGCTTCTCGCTCTTCGGCGACGTGGCCCTCTGGCTCGCCATGGGCATCTGGGTGAAGGAGCTCACCGGCAGCGCCGGGCAGGCTGGTCTGACGTTCTTCTTCTTCGGCCTGGCGACGCTGCTGGCACCGCTCGCCGGGCTCGTCGTCGACCGCCTGCGGCGCCGTCCCGTGCTCATCTGGGCGAACCTCACCGGTGCCCTCGTCGTGCTCGGCCTCCTGTTCGTCCACGGGCGCGCCCAGGTGTGGCTCATCTGGCTCGTCGCCTTCCTCTACGGAACGGTGTACTCGTTCCTCAGCGCGGCACAGTCAGGCCTGCTCGTCACGATGCTGGACGACGACCTGCTCGGTGATGCGAACGGCTTCCTCCAGACGGTCCGCGAGGGCCTGCGGCTGTTCGGGCCGCTGACCGGCGCCGGGCTGTTCGCCGCCTTCGGCGGTGGCACCGTCGCCCTCGTCGACTCGGGGACGTTCCTCATCGCCGCCGGAGCGCTCGGCTGCGTCCGCGTGCACGAGGAGCGACCCGCCCCTCTCGAGCAGCATCGCTGGGCCGAGATCACGGCGGGGGCGAGACACCTGTGGCGACACGTCGTCCTGCGCCAGGCCGTGGTCGCGGCGGCGATCGCCTGCCTCGTGATCGGGTTTCTTGAGTCGATCGGATTCGCCGTCGTCGGCCAGGGGCTGCACCGACCCCCCACGTTCCTCGGTGTCGTGATCGCCGTGCAGGGAGTGGGAGCCGTCGTGGGCGGAGTCATGTCGGCGCGCTCGATCCGAGGCCTGGGCGAGGGGCCCGTCGTGGGCCTCGGCTTGCTGCTGCTCGCTGCCGGCTCCGTCTTCTTCATGATGGCGAACCTCCCGGCCGTCTTCACGGGCGCCGTCATCCTCGGGGCCAGCCTGCCGCTGATCATCGTCGGTTTCATCACGCTCCTGCAGCGCCGGACGCCCAACGAACTGCAGGGACGGGCCTCCTCGGCCGCTGACACGTTGATCTCGGTGCCGCAGACGCTCTCGATCGCCCTCGGGGCGATCCTCATCACCCAGGTGAACTACCGCTACCTGCTGGCGGCCATCGCAGCCGTCGTGTCGGTCGCGGGCGTGTTCCTGTTGACGAGGCCGGAGCAGTGGCGGCGAGAGGCGCTGGCGGCGAACGAGCTGGAGGCGACGGTCCCGGCGATGCCGTCCGGGCTCGAACGCGGTCCTCTCGGGCGGACGGCGGAAGCCGAGCGCTTCCTCCCCGATGAACCGGCGGCTACCTTCGGTGGACTGCCGCCCCATCGCCAGCGGAGGCGACCGAAACGAGGTGACCGCCCATGCCCGCAGGCTCCATCGTCGTCGTGGGTGCCGGCCTGGCCGGGCTGCGGGCGTGCGAAGGCTTGCGGGAGAGAGGCTTCGAAGGACGCATCACCCTCGTCGGGGACGAGCCCCATCTCCCCTACGACCGGCCCCCGCTCTCGAAGCAGTTCCTCTCCGGGGCGTGGGACCTCGACCGGGTGCTGCTCCGCTCCTCGGACCAGATGGCCGCCCTCGGACTCGACCTGCGCACCGGCCCGTCGCACCGGGCCGTCGACCTCGACCTGGACGCCCGGCGCCTCCGGCTCGCCTCGGGTGACTTGCTCGAATACGACGGGCTCGTGCTGGCGACGGGCTCGGCGGCAAGACGCCTGCCGGGGATCAACGAGGTGCCGGGCACCTATGTTCTCCGCACGCTCGATGACGCCCTCGCCTTGCGGATGGTGCTGGAGCGCCCGGGCGTGCGCCTCGGGCTCGCCGGCGCGGGGTTCATCGGGCTCGAGGTGGCCGCCACGGCCCGCCGCCTCGGGGCGGAGGTCACCGTCGTCGAGCCGCTCGAGGTCCCCCTCGGGCGGGTGCTCGGGCCGGTCTCGGGCAGAGCCTGTGAGTTGATGCACCGGGAAGAGGGCGTCACCTTCCACCTGCGAACGGTGATCGAGTCAGTCGAGGCAGTCGAGGGCGCCGAGCACACCCTCCGCTGCCGCCTCTCGAGCGGGCAGGTGCTGGAGGTCGACGCTCTCCTCGTCGGTATCGGCGCTGCCCCGTCGGTGTCCTGGTTGGCCGGTTCCGGCCTGCAGGTGGGGTCCGACGGCATCGTCTGCGATGAGTCGCTCATGGCGGCACCCGGGGTGGCCGTCGCCGGCGACGTCGCTCGCTGGCCGCTGCCGGTCGCCCCGGTGGCGTCGGGCACCTCGGCGCCCTCTCCGGCGGCGTCCCCGTCCTCCCCGCCCGAGACCGTGCGCGTCGAGCACCGCACAAACGCCGCCGAGCAGGGCGACCACGCCGCCGCCGGCTTGCTCGCCCACCTCGGGCTGCTCTCCGCGAAAGCGCGGGCGCTCGACGTGCCGCCCTCCTATCTCGTGCCCTACGTGTGGTCCGACCAGTACGACGTGAAGATCCAGGTGCTCGGCCTGCCGCGTCCCGACGACGACGTGACCGTCGTCGAGGGCGACCCGGCCGAGCGGCGGTTCGTCGCCCTGCACGGGAGAGGCGGTCGCCTGGAGGCGGTGGTGGGTTTCGCGAGGCCGCGGCACGTCATGGCCCTCCGCCCCCTCCTCGAGCGCAAGGCGACCCTGGCCGAGGCGAAGGCGATGTTCAGCTGAGGCGCACGACGGTCGGGGCCGGGCGGCGCCTCCGCCACCAGGGTCGCCCGAGCGACGCTCCCATCGAGGTCACGGTGTCCTCCGCCCAGATGCGCTCTGCCTCGGAGGGCTCGCGTCCCGCGTAGGCCGCCAGCGACACGAGGTGGACGACGCCGCCGAGGGCGGCCAGGCCGCCCAGCTCGCCCGGGCCGCGCAGATCGCCCGGGGGGGCGGCGGCCCGCAGGCGTTCGGCGTATTCGGCCAGCGTCTCGGCGGGAGCCCGGGGCAGGCCGGCGCGGGCGCCTGCCCGCTCGAGACGCAGCGCCAAGCGCCCGGCCCAGGTCTTCGGCCGCGCCAGCCGACGCCGCATCTCGAAGCGCCGACCGAGCACGGCGGCGACGGCGCCCGCAGCGGCGGCGATGGGGATCCAGGGCAGGCCGGCGATCAAGTGCCACAGGTCGGACAGCAGCACCGCGCCCGGGTCGGCCGGGGCCAGGGGCACGTAGGTCGTCGGGTCGAAGCTCTGCCAGCCGTGGCCTGGGAAGTACACCTGTACCCAGGCGTGGGCGTCCTTCGCCTGGATCTCGTAGAGATCGCTGAGGGGGTCGAAGGGCCCGGGCACGTAGCCGGTCGCCTCCCGGGCGGGCACGCCGATCGAGCGCAGCATCACCGCCAGCGCCGTCGAGATCTGCTCGCAGTAACCGATGCGGTCGCCGAAGAGGAACTCATTGACCGCGTCCTGGCCCGGCACGAGCGGGGGGATGTCGGTCGAGTACTGGGTGTGCTCGCCCATCCAGGTCTCGAGCGCCTGCACCTCGCCGATGAGGGTTGTGGCGTGCGCCCGGCCGATGATCGAGCGAGTGAGGGCGGCCACCCTGCTGTAGGGGTTCGGCGAGGGCAGCTGCAGGTCCGCCTCGTGCCCCTGCCGGACGCTGGCGGTGATGGCCAAGGCGGGCACGTCACTCAGCTGAGCCGGCGTCTGCTCGCTGTCCTGGGAGATGACGGTGTAGACGGTCCCGGGCGTCATGGCGATCGTGGACCGGATCGAGTTGTCGCAAGGGGCGAACACGAGTGTGTGCGTCGGGAAGTAGATCTGCGACGGCTCGGTCGTGGCAAAGAGGATGTTGGGGAGCGTCTGCTCGACGTAGAACGTCTGGATGTTCACGGTCCCGCTGGAGTTCGAGTACTGCTCGGCGAACTGGGGCGGGACGAGGAAGGGTGACCCGGTGCCCACGAGGTCGACGGGACAGTCGCTCGACGGGTTGGTCCAGCTCTGGCCGCTCCAGGACGTATAGGTGAGCCCGAGGAAGTAGCCGGGGGAGTTGGCCCGCACCCGCATGACGATCTCGTTCCCGAGCTGCCCGCGAAGTGCCGTGTCGAGGGGCCCGGCCATGCCGACGTAACCGCCCACGCCGCCCGGTCGCCCGGCCTGGGCCGGCTCGGTGGGGTTGGCGCCGCCCTCGGTGAGGCCCCCGTCGCTTGGCAGGGCGAGGTACGAGGTCAGCGAGTTGGGGAGCGTGATCTCCTGCGAAGCCCGGGGGGGTGGCAGGACGGCATCGAGCAGGACGGCCATGACGAGGACGAGGACCGTGGCGCCGAGGAGGCCGACGAGCGGCAGCCGCCCGCGCCCGCCGGCCATCGACCTCCACGAGCACGCAAGGGCGATGACCGTGGCGACGAGCCACACCGCCACCCAGGCGAGAAACCCCGCCGACACCGCCTGCGCCGCCGCCACCGTGACGAGGGCGCCGGCGGCCGCCACGGAGAACAACAGGTCGCGCCGGGCGGGCACGTCGAAGGCATGCACGGCCTGTACCCAGGTGAACAGGCCAGCCAACGGCACCTCGATGGAGCTGAGCTCGCCGGTGTGCGCCGCCCCGAAGACCTGCAGCACGAACTGCACGAAGACGGCGATGACGGCAGCCGCGAGGAGGATCTTCACCCACTGCCAGGGCCTCCGGCGGGTGAGGGCGGAGAACGTCATACCGAGGGCGATGGCGACGGCTGCGACGAAGGCCGAGGCCGAGGACAGCTCGCCGACCGATGCGCAGGCGAAGATGCCGATGAGGACAGCGACGAGGGTCGAGGTGCGAAAGACGAGGGAGTTCTCCGGGGCGTGCGGGGCGTTCGCACGGCGCACCATCTCGAAGAAACCCCTCCCCTCCTGCCCGCTCGCCTCGCCGACCGGCGCCACCTTCGCGCTCATGGCTCGCCCGCTTCGGGGAGGTCGGCGTACGGGTTCAGTGAAGCCCGCGCCAGGCGCCGGCCGGCGCTGCGCCGGTCGGAGACGATTCTGGAGAGGCGCTGTCCGTGCTCGACCGTCTCCAGCAGGACACGCCTTCCGCTCGCGAGGAGATCGGTGACGGCGCCCATGACATTGGTGGCT
>DASPSK010000326.1:0-4058 GCA_035623975.1 Acidimicrobiales bacterium
TCCAGCTCACCCGCGCGCTGGCCGTCGAGTACCTCAAGACCCGACTGCGGGTCAACGCCATCGCACCGGCCGGCACGAACACCAACATCGCGGCAACGGCCAACTTCCCCCGCGACGGGGACATCGACCTGTTGTCCCGCATGAGCGGCTTCCGAGGCCTCTCCGAGCCCGAGGAGGTAGCGGCGCTGTTCGCGTTCTTGGCCTCCGACGAGGCGCGGTCGGTCACCGGCGCGGTCTACACCATCGACAACGGGCTGACCGCCAGTTGACGCCGCGCCGGGGGCGCGCTCGGGGTACAGCCGCCCTCAACTGTGCCGGCGCGTCGGTGTAGTGGCACGAGCCAACTGCGGGCTGGGGCTGCACGCTGTGGACGAGTTGGGGGCCGGGGCCGACCTGGATGCCCGAGGAGGACGAGGGCGTCGTGGTGGTCGAAGTCGAAGTCGAAGTCGCGCTACCCGTGCGCACGTCCGGGCCGGCGACCCACCCTCCTGCGACGGTGCGGTCCCGCAGGCCGACACCATGATCGCCATGCCGACGAGCAACACCGGGCCGAGCAGGCGGCCCAGGCCCTGCAGGCACCGCTGCCACAATGGTGCCCCCGCCGGCAAGGAGGATCTCGTGGCCATACGGGCAGTCATGTTCGACTTTGGAGGCGTCATCTCGACCAGCCCGTTCGAGGCCTTCGCCCGCTTCGAAACCGAGAACGGCCTGCCGCCGGGCTTCATCCGCAGCGTCAACGCCACAAACCCCGACGACAACGCCTGGGCGCGTCTCGAGCGCAGCGAGATCGGCATCGACGCCTTCGCTGAGCAGTGGGGCGACGAAGCCCGCGCGCTCGGCCACGAGGTCGACGGACGTCTCGTGCTCGAGATGCTCGCCGGCCAGATCCGCCCCCAGATGGTGGTCGCCGTCGAGACGTGCGGCGCGAGCTACAAGACGGCCTGCCTGACCAACAACTTCGCCGGGGTCGGACAGGCCCCTTCCGAGGAGATGACTGCCGTCTACCGGCTGTTCGACGTCGTCCTCGAATCGCGCGTCCTGGGTGTCCGCAAGCCGGACCCCCGCTTCTACGAGCTTGCCTGCGAGGCGGTTGACGTCACCCCGGAGGAAGCGGTCTTCCTCGACGACCTCGGGGTCAACCTCAAGCCCGCCCGCGCCCTCGGCATGCACACGATTAAGGTCGGCGATCCCGACGACGCCCTGGCAGAGCTCGAGCAGCTCCTGGGGATCTCGTTCGGCGGCTGAAGGGCGCCCGCTACCAAGCGTGGAGCTTCTGCGACTGGTAGTCGACGACGGAGATCAGATCCCGCAACCGGGTCCTGGCCTCTCCCGGCTCGAGGTCGGGATACGCCGCGGTCTCCTGCGCGGCTCGCTGGAGCGCGGCGTAGGCCTTGATGAACCTGGCCACCTTGTCGGCCAGGCTCCGGTCAGGGTTGGGGTTGTCTGCGAGCCAGGCGATGGCGTCCCTGGTCGCCGCCTGGAGCTCATCGGCCGCCGCCGTCACGGCCGCCCCGCCTCCACCCATCGAGCTGGCCAGGCGGCTCTCCGCCGTCCGCACCCGCTCCAAGTCGCCCATCGCCTTGGCGTACCACTGCATCGCGGTCGGTCCGGTGCCCATAACCGCGAGAGCTGGCTCCGCCGCAGCTTCTCGTGTCCTTCGCCAAGCCGCCATGCATGAATTGTGCGAACCCCTCCGTGCTTCCGATAGAGCCGTTCGAACCGATGTTGGTCAACATCGTCAAAACAGAACCCGCGGGCCGTGCACCGGCCCCAGGGCGGGCGCGCCCGGGGCCGGCGGAAGGGGCGGCCTCCGCCGGCCCCGGCTACAGGGGCGAGCGCGGCACATGGGAAACCGCGGTTGTTCGCCCAATCGACGTGAAACATGCCCTCTGCGTTCCTCAGGTTCGGGAATTCAGCGGCCGCGGCGCTCATGACGACCTCGACCACCACCTCCGACCGGCACACGACCGACCCACAGCGGCACCTACCACCTCTTACGCGTCGGTCAACCCACCATGAGCTGAATACGAGGAGTCCAATTCGAGGTGTCCACGGTGAAGGCCCAACCAACCCGACGGTGGGCCCGGGTTAGCGGGACCGCCGCGCGTGCTTCCGCACGAAGCGCAGAATCGCTATGTGCTTCTCCGTGTCCCGCTGCATCAGCTCTACGAGCAGCCCGGTCAACGAGTCGTCCTTCGACTCGCGCAGCTCACGCCGAAGCCGTTTGAGCTCGCGTGCGTCCTCACTCTCGTGATCCAGGAGGCGCCTGGTCGCCTCGAGCACACCTTCGCGGTCTGCTCGGGCGAAGTCGATGAGCGGGACCGTCGGCTCCTCGGGCTTCATCAGCGCCAACGTCTCGAGTGAGTCGGCGAGCTCCTGAAAGAGCTTGTGGTGACGGATCTCGTCCTCGATGAGCAGGTTCACCAGATAGCGAAAGGCCCGCGACTCGGTGTTCGCCGCGATCTCGCGGTATTCCTCCAGCAGACCCCTCTCCAGCTCGATGTGGCTGGTCAAGTGGGCGTAGACGGCCCGGTCGGTGGCGGAGGGCCCCGCCCACGACTCGTTCGTCATGTCAATCATGTGCTCTCCATCGGATCTGCTGTCTCGGGCTCGCGCGTGAAGCACCGTCCGTGAACCTACCGCGACCCGCTCACTGGGCGCGGTTATGCGACTGCGGCGGGGCCGAGGAACTGGGGCAGTTCCCCGCACTTGGCCGATCATCGAAGTCCCCACCTGGGGGCTTCCCGTGGAACGGAGTTCCGAAGCCGGCCCAGAAGCGCCCAGCGAACGTCGCGTGCTCGGGTGCCAGGGCACCATTCGGGATGGCACGGCGACCCCGTTTTGGAACATATTGGTGGTGGGACGCTGCATGGGGACGTCGCTCGAAACCGGGTCGTTCACGCTGGCACTGGCTGGCGACACCATGCTCGGCCGTGGCGTGGCGGAACGGTTGGGCCAGCATCCTGCACCTTCGCTCTTCTCCGAGGCAGTCATAGCTGCAGCGGCTGAGGCAGACGTCTTCATCGTGAACCTCGAATGTGCCATCTCTGACCGAGGTGAACCGTGGCCTGATCCCGAAAAGCCGTTCTTCTTTCGAGCTCCGCCCGTCGCCGCCGAGGTGCTGGCGCGCCTCGGCGTCGATTGCGTCACACTGGCGAACAATCACGCCCTCGACTTCGGTCCCACGGCGCTGCTCGACACCATCAGGCATCTTCACGACTCTGGGGTCGCCTGCGTGGGGGCGGGCGCGACGGAGCAAGAGGCGCGCACTCCGGTGCGCATCGAGGCGAACGGCACGACCATCGGGGTCGTCGGCGTCACCGATCACCCGCACGATTACGCGGCTGACGACCACACACCTGGTGTGGCGTATGCCGATCTACGGCACTCCACGCCGTCCTGGCTCACCGACTCGATCCGCGCACTCGAGACCGGCGTGGTGGTCGTCACGCCCCATTGGGGACCGAACATGACCTCAGGCCCGGTCCCTCACGTCCGCCGCGCGGCCGAGGAGCTCCGACGAGCGGGTGCGAAACTGATCGCAGGTCACTCGGCCCACGTCTTCCACGGCGTCAGCCGCGGCATCCTCTATGACCTGGGTGATTTCCTCGACGACTACTGGAGGGACCCCGTCCTGCGCAACGACCTCGGGCTGTTGTTCCTCGTGACCTTCGCGGACCATCAGCCTGTCGGCCTCCAGGCCATCCCTCTCGCCTTGGACTACTGCTTCACTCGCCTCGCCCAACGTGAAGAGACGGCTTGGATCGCCAGGCGGTTCGCCGAAGCATGCGCCGCCTGCGACACGAGCGTCGAGCTCATCGGGGGCCGCCTCGTCGTCGATTGGAGGAGCTTTGCGGCATGAGGCTCGATGACATCGTCCGCCACTGACCGGGGAAGTGGAGGTCATAGAACCGTTACTCAAAGCATTGTGACCAGGGAGAATACTCGACCAGGTCTGACCATCCCCCCGTTGGCCGGACACCTCGAATAGGAGGTAGTCATGCCAACGGTGACAGAGAAGAACCCTGCTGCTGAGCCAGCTCGGCGAAAGGGCAGAT
>DASPSK010000339.1:0-2511 GCA_035623975.1 Acidimicrobiales bacterium
CACGCCTGCGGCGAACTCTGAGCCGTTTGGCCCTAGCTACGGTCCCCGGCGGGGAGTTGAGTGGAGCTTGATGAGGAAGGAACGGGGTCAGGCACCGATCTGGGCAACCTGATTCCCCTTCCTCCTCAAAGTCGACAAGGGGGCCTCACGATGACCTACTCGAGACCTCCCTCCCTCGGAGGCGACACGGGGACCGCCTCGGTGGACGAAACCGTCTCCGGGACCCCCATCGGGGTCTCGACGGTGATCGCCGCCCTCGGTCTGCTGGCGCACTGGTGGAGCCGGCCCGTGGCCGAAGAAATCAGCACCTGGCTCGATGCAGTCGAGATCGAAGCGGAGGTCCGTCGCCGCCTCTCCGGTGCCACCGAGCCCGGTGTGACCCGGCTGTCGTTCGGGCTCGACGAGGTGCTCGTGCTCCTCGACGAGCACGAGCGACTCTTCATCGGTCCCGGGAACGTGCCCTGCCCGCCGTACGAGTCCTACTGGAGGGAGGACGTCCCCGTCGAGGTCCGGTGCAGCTTGATCGGTCCGTGTGCGACCGATCTCCGCCGGCTCTATGGCGAGCTCGAGATCGAGCTGTCGACGGCGGAGGGCGAGTTGCCCGATCACATCGCCGTCGAACTCGAGGCGCTCGCCTACGCTCTCTCCTTCGAGGAGACCTACCCGGTCGCCCGGTCGCTCTTCTTCGATCACCTGAGACACTGGCTGCCCCCGCTCTGCCGTGCCGTCGCGAAGGAAGCCGAGCAGCCCTTCTACCGAGAGCTGGGCACGGTGACGCTCGAGTGGCTCGCCTACGTCGAGCGCTACTTCAAGACGGCCGACGAGCCTCAGCCGAGCACATCCTGATGACACGTCACGCGCCGGATGTAGCTTGGCGCCCCACTGGAGGGATCCTCCGGATTGTCCGGATCGACACGCCGGGGTCGCCGGCGGTTGCGACCGCCGTCGGCTGGATCAAAGAGGTTCGATGAGCTCTGCACGCAGGCGGCTGGTGACGACCGCGGGAGCGGCGGCGGCGGCCGCCGTCGGTGCCGCCGCCGTCGGTGCGGCCGCCGCCAACCCGGCGGTGCGGGCCGAGGCGCATCGGCTGCGCGGTTTCATCCGTCCCCTTGACGTCACCGCCGGGCCTCCCGTGCCCCCGCCGCTGCCGCCCGGACGCGTCGTCTTCCTCGAGGGCGTCGGCGAGCTGTTCTTCCGTGACACCGGCGGGACCGGTCCGGCTGCCCTCTTGCTGCACGGCTGGGGAGCGACGGCCGACATCAACTTCTTCCAGGTGTACTTCGCCCTCAGCGACGCCTACCGCGTCATCGCCCTCGATCACCGCGATCATGGGCGGGGCTTGCGGGTGGGATCCCCTTTCCGTCTGGAGGATTGCGCCGACGACGCCGCCTGCCTGCTGGCCACCCTCGGGGTCGACCGCGCCTTCGTCCTCGGCTATTCGATGGGAGGGCCCATCGCCCTCCTCCTCGCCCGCCGGCACCGGGAGCGCTGCGCCGGGCTCGTACTCGAGGCCACCGCCCTCGAGTTCCGCGAAGGGCTGAAAGAGCGCGCCTTGTGGCGGAGCCTCAGCCTGCTCGAGGCTGGTCTACGGCACGGCTCGGGCGATGGGGTCGTGCAGCGGGTGCTGCGCGCCGCCGTCGACGAGGAGCCTTCTCTCGAGGCCTACCGTTCGTGGCTGGCGGCCGAGTTTCGCCGCGCGGATGTCCGCGGCATCGTCGAGGCCGGTGAGGCGTTGAGCACCTACGACGCTCGCCCCTGGGCGGCAAGCTTGCATCTGCCGGCCGCCGTCGTGCTCACGACCGTCGACCGCCTCGTGCCGCCTCGCAAGCAGCGGGCGCTGGCGGCGGCCCTCGACGCCAGGATCTTCGAGCTGCACGGCGACCACGACGTCCCCATCACCGGCGGGGCGGCCCTCGGGCAGGTGACGCGGGCGGCCCTCGATCATGTGGCAGGCCTCGCCGAACTGGCCTCGCCCGAGCGACATGTGGCCCGCCCCACCGCCGCTTCGCGCCGACGCCGGGCCGGGCAGCACTGACCCGCTGCAAGCGAGATTCGCCCTCTTCGCCGATTGGAAGGCGGACGGAGCTGGGATGCAGCATGGGGACGATGTCTGGCCCGGAGCAGGCTCGTGGTCGGAGCGCCTCGGGGGGCGGACCCGACGTAGCGGCGAAGGAGGCGCTGCGCGAGGAGATGCGGCGGGTGCGCCGCGAGATCCCTCCCGCAGAGCGGGCGAGGAAAGCCCGCCGCATCACGGCCTCCGTGCTGGCCTTGCCGGAGATCCGCTCTGCCCGCGTGGTCCTCGGCTTCTCCTCCTTCGGCTCGGAGGTTCCCACCGCCGAGCTGCTGCGCGCCCTCGAGCACGCGGGCGTGACCGTCCTGCTCCCATATGTCGACGGCGGCGAGATCGTCGTCACCGAGCATCACGAGGGCGATCCCCTCCTCAAGACCGCCTATGGCCCCCACGAGCCCGTGCACCGTCATCCCGTCGCGCCAGAGCGCGTCGAGGCGGTG
>DASPSK010000359.1:0-8656 GCA_035623975.1 Acidimicrobiales bacterium
GAGCCATCCTCGCCCAGCGCGAGGTCCTGCGTCCCAGCTCCCCGCCGAGCCCATCTCCGGGCGGCAGCCCGCAGGTCGCAGTCAGGCCCTCCGAACTTCAGGCGAGCCCCGTGTGGGCAGCCGAAACGTCCGCACTGCGACACGCCCACCCGGCGGGCCAGGGACCGCCCGGCGAGCTGCCGTGGGTGAACCGGCTCGCGACCGGAGGGCCGGCACCTGCAACGCCGCTTCGGGCAACGCAGGCGACGGTGATCAACTTTCCTGCCCCCGCCGACGGGCCTGTGGCGGTCGGCGGGAGCAATCCGCCGGCGCCCCCGTTGCAGCGCCAGGTCGAACCGGCCGCGGGCAGCGGAGGGGATCTGGCGGCGAGCGAGCCGGCGGCGCCGGCACCTCCCGCCCTTTCGCAGGCTGCGAGCGCCCCGCCCCCGGCGGAGCCTCCGCCCGGCCGCAGCGACGCCGAGCTCGACGAGCTCGGCCGGCGCCTCTACGACCGCATCCGCGACCACCTGGCAGCCGAGCTCTCCCTCGACCGGGAGCGGGCTGGGCTCCTCAACGATCTCGGATCCCGCTGATGTCGGCGGCCGAGGCCACGAGTAAGGGAGGCAGCCCATGTCGATGACCGACCCCGCCGTCTCGGTCTGTTTCACCGTCAGCGTCGACGGGATCGACCTCGGCACGTTCACGACCTGTGACGGCCTCGGCTGTGAGGTGACGCTCGAGGCGCGGGAGGAGGGCGGCAACAACGGCTTCGTCTACCAGCTGCCCGGCCGCATGAAGTTCACCAACGTGAAGCTCTCGAGGCCGGTGAACTCCGACAGCGCCCAGATCGCCGCCTGGATGTCGTCGATGGTCGGCTCCATCCAGCGGCGCACCGCCCAGATCCAGGCCATGACGGCCGACGGCACGGTCGTGTGCTCCTGGGGGCTCGATCAGGTCATCCCCGTCAAGTGGACAGGGCCGAGCTTCGGTGTCGACAGCGCCAAGGTGGCGACCGAGTCGCTCGAGCTCGCCCATCACGGGTTTCTGGCGGGCGATTAGCCGTGGCGATCGAGAAGGCCTACATCGCCCTCATCCAGCCGCACACGACGGGCGGCAGCGAGATCACCCGCGTGACCTTCCCCTACAACCCGAAGGAGTTCAACCTGCGAAAGAGCGCCCAGTGGGAGCGCAAGCCCGCCCGGGGCGCCAAAGGGGCCGCCATGCCCGAGTTCAAGGGCGCCGACCCCGCCAGCCTGACCGTGGAGGTCTTTCTCGACGGCTACGAGCAAGGCGCGGACATCTCGACCGACGTCCTCGTCCTGCAGAGCTGCTGCCTGCCCCTCGCCTCCACCCTCTCGAGCAAGAAACCCAGCCCTCCCTGGGTCATCTTCGGCTGGGGCTCCACCGTCCACCTGACGGCCCTCGTGAAGTCCGTCGACACGAAGATCACGATGTTCGACCCGAGCGGCACGCCGCTACGGGCCGTCTGCACGGTTGCCATGGAGGAGATCTCTCCGCCACCCTCCGGCCAGAACCCCACTTCCGGGAGCCGCCAGACGGTGCGCTCCGTGCTCCTCGTCGAGGGAGACGCCCTCGCGGCCGTGGCCTATCGCGAGTACGGCAAGGCGGACTGGTGGCGGCCGATCGCCGCCGCCAACGGCATCGACGACCCGCTGCGCCTCCGGCCGGGGACGCGCCTCCTCGTGCCCGACATCGACGACGCCCTCGCGGGGGCCTAGCATCGTGCCCGACCAGCAGACCGCCGGCTCCATCGTCGTCACCATCGACGGCAACCCCCTGCCAGACGCCGTGTCGCAGCTCCTCACCGTGGCCGTCGTCGACCGCAACCAGAACCAGCCGGATCTCTTCAGCCTTCGCTTTCGCGACCCCGACCGCCAGGTGCTGGCGACCACGGGCGCCCACATCGGCTCGGAGGTCGTCATGAAGGTCTTCTCCACGGTCTCGCCCGGGGGCGAGCAGCTACTGAGCGGAGACCTCACCGCCCTCGAGACCGAATTCGACGCCTCGGGCACCTTCGTGATTATGCGCGGCTACGACGAGTCGCACCGCCTCTTTCGCGGGCGCACGACCGAGACCTACCAGAACATGACCTACAGCGACATCGCCACGGCCGTCGCCAAGCGGGCCGGCCTCACGCCCGGGCAGATCGACGCCACGACGCCGGTCTACGAATGGGTGGCGCAGGACAACTGCAACGACTGGCAGTTCCTGAAGCGTTTGGCGGGCGCCGTCGGCTTCGAGGTGTCCGTCATCGCCGGGCAGCTGAACTTCCGCCAGCCGGTCGCCTCCTCGACCGCCCCCGGGCCCGGAAGCCTCAATGGGGCCGACAACCCCCTGCAGCTCACGATGGGCGCACAGATCCTCAAACTGCGAGGCGTCATCACCTCCGCCGAACAGGTGGCAAACGTCGAGGTGAGGGGCTGGGATCCGAACACGAAGCAGGCGATCGTCAGCACCGCCCCGGCGGGCACGTCGTCCGCCTCGACGGCCGCCTCGCCCGCCGCTCTCGCCAACGTCTTCGGCGCCAGCACGCTCACGAGCGTGAGTGTCCCCCATCGGCTGCAGGCCGAGGCGGACCAGGCCGCCCAGGCCCTTGCCGAGCACATCGGGGGCAGTTTCGCCGAGCTGTCCGGCGTCGCCCGCGGCAACACCCAGCTGGCGCCCGGGACGGCGATCAGCTTGAGCCTGGCGGGCGATCCCTTCGACGGCCGCTACGTGCTTACGACGACGAGGCACCGCTTCGACCCGCACGACGGCTACACGACGGCCTTCACCGTGAGCGGCAAGAACCAGCGCTCCCTTCTCGGTCTCGCGAGCGGGGGCGGCGGAGGAGGAGGCGGTGGAGGAGGGGGCGGCGGAGGCTCCACGAGCGCCGGCACCGGCGCCTCCGGCAGCACACAACAGATCGGCGGCGTCGTGACCGGCATCGTGACCGATGTGGGCGATCCCTCCAACCAGGGCCGCGTCAAGGTCTCCTTCCCCTGGATGTCGAACGACTACGGCTCGGACTGGGCGCCCATGGCCCAGATGGGCGCCGGCGCCAACCGGGGCGCCCTCTTCCTCCCCGAGGTGGGCGACGAGGTCGTCGTCGGCTTCAACCTGGGGGACCAGAGCTATCCGATCGTGCTCGGCTCGCTCTACAACGGCGTCGACACCCCGAACGAGGGAGACAACCTCGTCGACGGCACCTCCGGCGGCGTCAGGCGGCGGGGGATCGTCTCGAAGGACGGCCACATGCTCGTGTTCTTCGACGCCGACGGTGACGACGGCGTCGCCCTCTTGAGCGGCGACAAGTCGCTCAGGATCTCGCTCAACCAGACCGCCACGGCCATCAAGATCACCGCGGACGGGACCGTCACGATCGACGGGTCGAACGGCGTGACGATCACGTCGTCGAGCGACATCACCGTCGACGCCCAGGGGACGCTCTCCTTGAAGGGCTCCGAGGTGCAGATCACCGCCCAGGCCGACGTGTCCGTGTCCGGCACGCCCATCAAGCTGAACTAGGGCGAGGGCGAGGCGAGCGATGAGCGGCGAATTCATCGGCAGAGGATGGGCCTTCCCGGTGCGCACCGACGCCACCGGGCGCATCGCCCTCGTCGGGCACGAACGCGAGCTGGACGAGAGCATCCGCCTCATCCTCGGCACCGCCCTCGGTGAGCGGCCCATGCGGCCCGAGTTCGGCTGTGGCATCCACGACTTCGTCTTTGCCCCGACGGACGCCACGACGGCCGGCCGCGTCGCCTACGAGGTGCGCGCCTCCCTCGAGCGCTGGGAACCGCGCATCGACGTTCTCGACGTCAGCGTCACCCACGATCCTGACCGTCCCGGCCTCCTCTTCGTGGCCGTCTCCTATGCGGCCCGCGAGACGAACGACCGGCGCAACCTCGTGTTCCCCTTCTACGTGATCCCCGAGGACGGTGAGCCCTGATGCCGCTGCCCGCTCCCAACCTGGACGATCGCCGCTTCCAGGATCTCGTCGACGATGCCAAGCGCCTCGTGCAGCAACGCTGCCCGGAGTGGAGCGACCACAACGTCTCCGACCCGGGCGTGACGCTCATCGAGACCTTCGCCTTCATGGTCGATCAGCTCTTCTACCGGTTGAACCGCGTGCCGGATCTCCACTACGTCAAGTTCCTCGAGCTGATCGGTGTCCGGCAGTTTCCCCCCGTCGCCGCCCGCGGGTACGTGACGTTCTGGCTGTCGGCGCCCACGCCGACCACGGTCAACGTGCCGAGGAGCACGGAGGTGGCGACCGTGCGCACCGAGGTGGAGGAGGCCGTCGTCTTCCGCGTGGAGGAAGCCCTGCCGATCGTCCCCTGCGAGCTCCTCTTCCTTCGCAGCCAGACGGCCGAGCGGGCCGAAACCGCCCAGGGCGGAGCGATGGTCGACCACCACGAGGCGGTCATGCGGGCGCGCCGGCAGGCGGGCGAGGCCCTCGGTGCCGCCGTCTCGTTGCCGTGTTTTGCGGGCGTGCCCGCCGTGGGCGACGCCCTCTACGTGGGCCTGTCCGACCCGGTTCCCCGCTGTGCGGTCGCCCTGCGCTTCGACTGCCGCATCGAGGGGATCGGCGTCGATCCGACCCGCCCGCCGCTCGCCTGGGAGGCCTTCGACGGTCGAGCCTGGGCGCCCTGCGAAGTGGACCGCGACACGACGGGCGGGCTCAACCGGTCGGGCGACGTGGTGCTGCATGTGCCCGGCGGCCACGCCGCCGGGGTCATCGACGGCGAGCGGGCCGGCTGGCTACGGGCGGTCGTCGTGGCGGCGAGCGAAGGCCAGCCCGCCTACTCGGCCTCCCCGCAGATCGACTCGGCCCGTGCCTTCACCGTCGGCGGGACGACGAGGGTCGTGAACGCCGAGCTGGTCGAGCGCGAGGTCCTGGGCGTCTCGGGGGGCGTGCCTGGCGAGCGCTTCGCCTTCCACCACGGCCCCGTCCTGCCCGGGGACGGCGGACCCGGCCTCGAGGTGGCCGCCGGCGAGGGTTGGGAACCCTGGTCGGAGGTGGAGAACTTCGCCGAGAGCGGGCCGGAGGACCGGCACGTCGTCCTCGACCGACGCGGCGGCGAGGTGCACTTCGGTCCCCAGGTCCGCCAACCGGACGGTTCGCTGCGGCAGTACGGGGCGGTGCCCGAGAAGGGAGCGACGATCCGGGCGAGCTACGTGGTTGGCGGGGGCAGCCGGGGGGACGTGGGCAAGGGAGAGATCTCGATCCTTCGCTCGACGATCCCTTTCGTCGCCCGCGTGGAGAACCGGGCGGCCGCCTCCGGCGGGGTCGACGGCGAGACGATGGAGGAGACGAAGATCCGCGGCCCCATCGTGCTGCGCACGCGCAACCGGGCCGTGACAGCGGCGGACTACGAGCATCTCGCCCGCGAGGCGGCTCCTGAGGTCGCCCGCGTCCGCTGCCTGGCGGCGGGCGGCGCCGAGAGCACCGACGGCGACGGCGTCCGCCTCCTCGTCGTGCCGGCCACCGAGAGCGACGAGCTGGGCCGGCTGAATTTCGCACAGCTCATCCCGCCCGTCGGGGTCCTCGAGCGCATCTCCGCCTACCTGGACGAGCGCCGCACGCTCGGAGCTCGGGTCTCGGTCGAGCCGCCCCACTACCAAGGCCTCACGGCCGTGGTGCGCATCCGCTCCCGCCCGCGATGGGATCCGGCGGAGGTCGCCCAGGAGGGCACCCGCGCCCTCTACAGCTACTTCCACCCCATCATCGGCGGCCCGAACGGCACCGGCTGGCCGTTCGGCCGGCCGGTGCGGGTGGGCGAGCTCTACGCCGTCCTGCAGGACGTGCCCGGCGTCGACTACCTGGAGGACACCCGGCTCTTCCCCGCCGACCCACTCACGGGCGACCGGGGCGAGTCCGTCAACCAGATCCTCCTCGACCAGAACGCCCTCGTGTTCAGCTACGAGCACGTGCTCCGGGTGGAGGCGTGACGGTGCCCGCCGCCGAAGCAACCTCGCCCAGCTCGGCCCTGTCGCTCGCGAGGCGGCTGCCGGCAGGGCGGGGGAGCGTCGAAGCAGGGACGTGTCCGACACCCCACCCCTTGACGAACATGCTCCCGGCGATGTTCCACGACGACGAGTTCGTGCTCCGCTACGTGGCCGGTCTCGACGACGTGCTCGCACCCACCCTCGTGGCGATGGACTGCCTCTGGGCGTACTTCGACCCCCTCCTCACGCCGCCGGACTTCCTCGATTGGCTGGCGGGCTGGGTCGGCTTTGCGGCCGAGCAGGGCTGGTCGGAGGAGCGCCGGCGGGCACTCGTGCTGCAGGCCGCAGACCTCTACCGCTGGCAGGGCACCGCCGCCGGCCTCGCCGCTCACCTCCGTCTGGTGACGGGGACCGAGGCGGAGATCGTCGATCCCGGTGGCGTCGCCTGGTCGGAGACGCCCCTCGGGCCACTGCCGGGTCAGGGCGGTGGCGAGATCGTCGTGCGGGTGACCGACCCGGGCGCCGGCGAGCTGGCCGAGCTGGAGGCCATCGTGGCGGCGGCCAAACCCGCCCACCTCCGTCATCGGATCGATGTGGTCTGAGCTGGCCTCGCCGACCCTCCTCGCCCCGGCGCGATGCCGAGGCAACTCCCGACCCTGAGGCCGCCACTCAGTGCGCCGACGCCCCACCCTCCCGGAAGGCGTCCGCCGCACCCTGGAGGATCTCGGCCAACCGCTGTTCCAGCCGCTCGATGGCGGGCACCCGGGTGTCCGGGACACCTCGCAACAAGACTGCGTGGGACTGGCTGCCGACGTGCGCTGACCACGTCACGTCGCTCCCGCCGATCGACGTCCCCTTCGGGGCGTACTCCGGCTGCAGCTCGAAGAAGCCGCAGTCCACGATCGCCTCCGCCAGCTCCCGGACGTCCTGCGGGCGGAGGGGGAACACCGGTCGCCAGCCCCCTTGGCGTTCGGATGTCTCCTCGTAGTGCCCGTCGTTGCGAACCCGGCGGGCGTAGAAGAGCTGCGGGCGTTCGATGCGCTGCTCGAGGAGCACGGAGGCGTCGTCCCGTTCGGGTTCGGACCGAGTCACCGCCTACACGACCGCAGTCGTCGGATTGGGCGGCGGCGTCGGGTAGTCGCCCGGCCCGGGCGGCTCGCAGGAGGCCACCGGAATCGGCGGCCCGAGGACCCAGTCGTCCAGGCCGCTCACCTGTTTCAGCGCCCAGAAGAAGGTGGAGTACGCCTCGGGGCGCACGACGCTGCCGAGCGCCATGATGTTGTCGTTGTTCTCGGCCACCGACCCTGGCAGCCCCATGTCCTTGGCCAACTGGTCGTGTTTGGCGGCTGCTCCGACCCCAAGGCCGCTGGTACTCGTGATGGCGCTGCCGGCGCCGACGGCGTACTGGTCGCCTAGGCCGAACACGTGCCCGGCCTCGTGGGCGGCGACGATCTGCGCGACCCCTCCCTCGGCGACGGCCGTTGCTCCCACCGTGGCGGTCGCCGCCTCGACACCGCTCGAGCCCATGCGCACGCGGGCGTCGACGTCGACGAACCCGGCGGCGGCCAGGCCCGCCTTGATCGCCTGGAACCTGGCGGCGCAGCTGGCGGCGTTGTCGGCGCCGGCACGGCCGAGCACGTTGATGGTGAGGACCGGTCCCTCGAGACCGGGGACCATGCGGCCGCACATGGCACAGACCGGGTTGCCGGCTTTGAAGGTGTTGGCGATGACGGTCACATCGTTCGCTCCGTCGCTGCTCAAGGCGTCCGAGCTGGGCGTGAAGCTGATGTCCCGTCGCAACAGGTTGTCGGTGCGGGGGGCGACATCGGTGCTGGCGAGCGTCATGGTGCTCTCCAGCGGGCTGCCCGTCATCGAGTGGACGACGCCGACGCCGGCCGACACGTCATCCGGCACTTTGAAGACCGTGAGCGAGACGTGCTCGTTTGGGGCCTTCGGACCCTTGTGCATGTGAACCTCGACCTCGACGTTGGCCTCGAGGTCGGTCCAGTATTCCTTGTCGCGGTGGAATTGGAACTTCTCGCTCCAGGCAGCCTGCACGACCGACTGAAACTTCCCGAGCCACGCCTCGTCGTCGCCCGCCCAGTGCCAGCGGGCCACGGCCTCGGCTCGCTTGTCGGGCGGCAGGAGCATGATGGCGTTGGCCGCCTTGATCGCCACGGGAAGACCCGCGGTCGGAGTCACGACGCCTCCCGCGATCGTCATGCCGTCGGTGAATGTCACGCCGCCGTCAAGGGTGATCGTGAGCTTCTTGGACGCGGGGTCGTACTGGGCACGAAAACCGCCGATGCCGGTGGGTGCCTGCAGATCCTCCGGTCCTCGCAGGCCGTCTGCGATGAAGTCGCGTTTTCGAGCCAGAGCCAGCTGGCAGGCGGCGCCGGCTACCCCGAGCCCGGATTCGATGGCGAGAACGCCCTCCTCGAGCCATTGGCCGATGCTCCGCTGGGCGACGACGGGGACGACACTCAAGGCACCGAGGCCGTTCGATCGCTCAGGACCCTGCTCCTCGTGTTCGCAACAGGGGCCGCCACAGCCGCGACAGGGCGTACGAGACGCCTGCACCCAGGCGGTCACCGCCCTGTTGCCCGCAAGCCTCTGGGCAAGGAGGAGCCGGGTGTTGCCCGCGGCCGGTCCGACGGCGCGAGTTGACTCCGCGGGCCGGTTCGTGTCCTTCGACTCCATGAGCCGCGTCGCCTCGCTCACCACT
>DASPSK010000370.1:0-12312 GCA_035623975.1 Acidimicrobiales bacterium
CGCTACTACGAGGAGCTGGGGCTCGTCTCGTCCTCGCGCCAGAGCGAGACGGCCCAACGGCGGTACGGGCCTGACGAGATCGAACGTCTCCGCCGCGTTCGCGAGCTGCAGACGCTCCTCGGGCTCGAGCTCGACGAGATCGCCGAGCACCTCGAGGCCTCCGATCGCCTCGACGGCCTCAAGGCCGAGTACATCGCCGGGCCTCCACCGGAGCGGCGAGACGAGATCCTCCTCGAGGGCCTTGCCATCCTCGAGCGGCTGCGCGAGCGGGTGAACGAGCGCCAAGCAGGGCTCGCCACCTTCGCTGCCGAGCTGGAGGCGCGCATCGGCCGCTACCAGGCCGCCCTCGAGGAGCGCGGGGTGTCCGCGGCGTCTTCGTCCTCCTGAGGCTGCCGGCCGCCGGTTTCGTTGCGCCGGCGGCGCTCGGCGCTGACAGTATGGCGACATGCGCTTTGTCGTCATCGGGGGCGGCCCTGCTGGACTGCGGGCCGCCTCCACGGCCGCCCGCCTTGGGGCCGAGGTCGTCGTCGTCGAGCGGGATGTCGTCGGAGGGGCCGCCAACCTCTGGGACTGCATCCCCTCGAAGGCGATGATCGCCACCGGTGCCCTCGTGAGCCGGGCGCAACGCGCCGAACTCCTCGGGCTCGGCCCGCTCACCCCTCAAGTCGACCTGAAGGCGCTCAGCCTGCGGGTGCGGGAGCTCGAGGACCGTCTCGCCGCCTCCATGACCCAGCAGCTCGAGAGCCAGGGCGTGCGCATCGTGAACGGATCGGCCCGCCTGAGAGGCCCGCACAGCGTCGAGGTCGCCGTGCCCGGCGAGCGGGCCGAGACCCTTGACGCCGACGCCGTGCTCCTCTCGACGGGATCGTCGCCCCGCATCCCCGCATGGGCCGAGATCGACGGCGAGTGCGTCCTCAACACCCGCCAGGCGTACCCGCCCCCGGTCATCCCCGAGCACCTCGTCGTCATCGGCTCGGGCGTCACGGGCGTGGAGTTCGTCCACATGTTCTCGTCTGTCGGCTCGGCCGTCACCCTCATCGTCTCTCGCCAGCAGGTGCTGCCGGCCAAGGATCCCGAAGTGGCGGCGGCCCTCGAAGCGGACTTCCTCGCCCGCGGGGTGCGCCTGTGCATCGGCGCCCGCGCCGTCGGCATCGACCGGAGCAAGGACGGCGTGGCGGTGCGATGCGACGACGGCCGCGTCGTCCACGGGAGCCACGCTCTCATCTGCATCGGCTCGGTGCCCTGCAGCGAGGGGCTCGGCCTCGAGAGCGCCGGCGTCACGTTGAATGCGGGCGGGTACGTGCCCGTGAACCATCACTGCCAGACGAACATCGCCCACATCTATGCCGCCGGCGACCTGTCCGGTCGGCTCCCCCTCGCCTCCGTGGCGGCCGTCCAGGGGCACAAAGTCGCCGAGCACGTCATGGGGCTGCACACCCGCCAGCACCGCCACCTCGATTACGACAAGGCCGCCTCCGCCATCTTCACCGAGCCCGAGATCGCCGACGTCGGCCTGGCGGAGGCGGAGGCCTTCGCGCTCGGCCGCAAGATCCGGGTGACGAAGGTGCCCTACGCGGCCAACGCCCGGGCGCTCATCGACGGCGATTCGAGGGGTTTCGTGAAGGTCGTGTCGGATCCGGCCACGGGCGTCGTCCTTGGCGGCTCCATCGTGGGAAAGCATGCGGCCGAGCTCGTGAGCATCATCGCCCTCGCCGTCACGGCCAACCTGCGCGTCATCGACCTCGCCGAGAGCCTCTTCGTCCACCCAGCTCTCGCCGAGGCCCTCGCGGAGGCGGCCGAGTAGGCGCGGTCCCCCCGCCGGCGGCCGCAGTTTGGGGGGCAAGGGCTGCGAGCGGGTGGCTCGCCACGCCCGGCGGAGCTCGCGGTTGCTAGGGAGCTTTGAAGGTGGCTGAATTACCTCCGATGACGACTCCCTCCGGAACCGACAGACCGCGCCGGGTCGCCCACCCCGTTGCCGCCCTCGCCAAGCCGCCCTCGGCCGTCACCGTCCTGACGAGCCGCATGGCCGGCTCGAGCTGAAGAGTGGCGGCGGATCCCGGGGCGGGACGCAGCAGGCCCCGCCCAGACGACAGCAGACCCGCCGAGCAGCCTCCGGTGGTCAAGGTGCCAGAGCCCGAGGCCGGCGAGGAGCCGGACGTGCGCTTCACCTATGCGAACGAGCGGACGTTCCTCGCCTGGAACCGCACGGCGCTCGCCCTCATCGCCACCGGAGTCGCCGCCACCCAGTTCCTGCCGAAACTCGCCATCACGGGCGGCCGGCGGCTGCTGGGCCTGCCCCTCATCGCCCTCGGCGCCATCGTGGCGGCCGAGAGCTTCCGCCACTGGCGCGCCAACGAGCGGGCGATGCGCCAAGGTGAAGCCCTCCCCCGCTCGACGATGCCCCTCGTTCTCACCGTTGGCATCGTCGTGATCGGCGTGCTGGCCGTGGTGATCGCAGCCCTCGGGAGCCGGTGAGCCGTCGTGGCTCGACCACGCGAGCCCGCGGACAGGGGCCTCGCCAGCGAGCGCACCGCCTTGGCGTGGAACCGGTCCGGGCTCGCCGTCGTCGTGTGCATCGCCGTGCTCGTTCGCCATCTCTGGCCGCTCGACAGCGCGGCTCGCGACATCGCCGTCTGCCTCATCGCCGCCGCTGCGATGGTCTGGTCGATCGTCCTGTGGACCTTCACGCGCTCGCGGGCTCATGAAGACGGACCCATGCCCCTCGAGCGGCCCGTGCTCGCTCTCATGACGGCCGCCACCGTGCTGCTGGCCGTCGTTGGCTTCGTGCTGGCGCTGTTCACCCCATCTTGAGCCGGCACGGGCGCTGTGAAGCTGGTCAGGTGAAGATGATCTGCCCTCCGGCCGCCAGCTCGTAGAACTCGCCCACCGTGATGATGTCCTTCACCTGGTCGATGAGGTCGTCTTTCGTGAGCTCGAAGAGGTCGACCGAGGCCTTGCAGGCATAGAGGCCGGCACCCGTGTCAGAGATCATCTGGAGGAACTCCGGGATGGGCGGGATGTCGAGTTTGTCCATCTTGCGTTCCATGTAGTGGGTGAGCACGCTCGACATCCCCGGCAAGCCGCCGGCGAGGGTGGCGAGGTGCAGCCCGGGGTTGCCGACCGTGGCGACCTTGATGTGCTCGAACCGCTTCTTGTGGATGGCGTCGAGGCCGAAGAAGGTGAAGAACAGGTTCGCCTCGATGCCCTCGGACCGCGCTCCGTTCGCCATGATCAGGCCCGGGTAGATGCCCTCCAGAGACCCTTTGGAGATGATGATGGAGACCTTCTTGATGCTGTCGGCCATGGCGTGATCCCTTCTCGCCGAAGCGTTTGTCTCAGATGCAGCCGCGGGGTTTCGGGATGCCGGCGATCTTGGCTGCCGTCTTGGCCGGTCCCTTGGGGAACAACTGATAGAGCTCTCTTACCGAGACTCCGGAGGATTTGCCGAGCACACGCACGGTCGGCCCCGTGCCCTTCTCGGCGTACTCGGCCCGCATGAATTTGATGACCTGCCAGTGCGACTCGGTGAGCTCGTCGATGCCTTCGGCCCGGGCGATCTCCGGCGCCATCTCCTCGGTCCACTCCTCCGGCTTCTCGAAGAAACCCTCCTCGTCCACCGTGACGGTACGACCGGCGTAGGTCGCAGTCGGCATGATCAATCCCTCCTTCGGGTCTGCCTGCGGTCTGCCTGCAGGGTCATCGGGCGCCCACCTTCGTCTTGCCGTGCGTGGGCATGGGCGACTCGATGCCGGGGATGTCGCGTCCCGGGAGCAGGCTGTGCCAGTAGACCCACTGGAACATGAGCTTTCCGAGATGGTTGAGGCGCGACTCCTTCAGCAAGGGAAGACCCACACGGGTGGGAAAGTGACCCGGCAGCGGCTCGGTGTCGTAGTTGAAGTCGATCAGGAGGGCCTTGTTGAAGCCGGTCTCGATGAAGCAATTCGTGTGGCCGTCGAAGCTGGCGTCGAGCGGCTCGCCGTCGAGGAACCGTCCGAGGTTCTCGACGAGCACCTCGCCCTCGAAGTGCGTGACGGAGCCGGCCTTGGACGTCGGCACGCCGGCGGCGTCACCGATGGCGAAGATGTTCGGCGACGCCTTGGCCTGCAAGGTGTGCTCATCCACCTGTACGAAACCGAGCTCGTCGCCGAGGCCAGGTGACCGCCCGACATAGCTGGCACCGCCGTGCAGGGGGACGACGACGGCGAGGTCGAAGGGCTCCTCCCGCCCGTCGTAGGACATGAGGAGGCCCTCCGGGCCGTCGACCTCGCCCGTGTTGAATTCCGTGATGAGGGTGATCCGCTTCTCCTCGAGCAAGCCGCCGAGCGCCTTTGAGGCGGCCGGTGTCGTGAAGGCGGCGTCGAGCGGGGTGACGAACACCAATTCGACTTGATCCCGCATGTCCCGCTCGTGGAAGTACCAATCGGCCAGGAAGCAGAACTCGAGCGGGGCGACCGGGCACTTGATCGGGAGGTCGACGATGTTGACCACGAGGCGGCCGCCCTCGAAGGCCTCGAGCGCCTCGTGCAGCTTGGCGGCCCCCTCGGGCGTATAGAAGGTGAAGATTTTCTCCATCCAGCCGGGGCCGCTGAGGCCCACGGTCTCTTCGGGCAGGAGGATCGAGCCGGAGGCGACGACGAGCACGTCGTAGTTGAGCTCCTCGGCGTCGTCGAGATGCACCCGGTTCGCCTCGATGTCGACGCGGTCGACGGCGACTTGGCGGAACTCGATGCCCGGCCGCAGCTGGCGGTGCCGAGGCCGGCAGATCTCCTCGACCGAGCTCAGCCCGAAGGGCACGAACAACAGCCCGGGCTGATAGACGTGCCGGTCGTCCTTGTCGACCACGACGATCTCGAGATCCTTCTCGTCATGGCTGCGGCGCAGGCGGTTGGCCGCGAGTGTCCCACCCGTGCCGCCGCCCAGGATGACCACGCGTCGGCTCATGACCCCAGAGTGCGCTCCCGCCGCCCCGGCGGGTAGGGGCATAGGTCCCGAACGGTCTCAGGCGAGCTTCCCGAGCATCTTCTCCACGGCGGGGTGGCGCCTTTTCAAGGCGCGCCGAGGTCCGCCGGGCTCCGACCACCTGGCGCCGCGCCCGAGCCGGCGGTCGCCCACCGGCGACCGCTAGCTGCTCGCGGGGGAGACGACCTCGCGGAGACGCACCCGCCGTCCCGTGCGAAGGATCGCCCTCCGGTAGATGCGGGCCGCCAGATGCGCCACGGCGACGGTGCACACGATGCTCACCACAACAGAGGCGGCGAACTCCCACCAGGTGGCCCGCCCGATCCCCACGAGCACCGGCATGGCGAAGGGTGCCGTCGGGGGCAGGTACGCAAGGACCTCGAAGAACGTCGTCGGGCTGCCGGAGCTCGCCACGGTGAGAGAGACGATATAGCCGACGAGGGCGGGAACTACGAGAGGAAAGGCGAGGCTCTGCACCTGTTCCTGACGCTCGGCCATGGAGCCTGCGGCGGCATAGACCCAGCAGTAGAAGGAGTAGCCGAGCAGCAGCCACACGAAGGTGCTCACGAGGGCGAGGGGCGCCGTCCCTCGCAAGAGGTCGGATCCGACCGCCTCTGCAAGGACAAGGGCGAAGGCCACGATGAGCGTCGCCTGGGCGAAGGCGACGATGCCGATCCCGAGGACCTTGCCCGTCAGGAGCTGGATGGGGCGGACCGTGGCAAGGAGCACCTCGACGACCCGGCTGGCCTTCTCCTCCATCACCCCGACGAGGATCCACGTCGAGTACTGCTGCAGCATCACGAACACGAGGATCAGCCCGAAGACCGAAGTTGTCGTCGTGGCGCCCGAAGGCGGTGCCCGCTGCAGGCTCACGACGGGGACCGGCTTGGCGCCGGCGAGATGCGCGGCTTGGGCCGCTGTGAGACCCGCTGTCTCGAAGGCCTCCTCCACGCCGAGGTCGTTGGCGAGGGCACGCACGAGCAGGGCCGTCGTGGACATGTCCCCGGTGGCGATCGCCCGATTCACGCGGAGCTCGCGGGCATTGACGATGACGAGGTCGACCCGGCCGGAGCGCAGATCCCGGTCAGCGGAGGCAGTGCTCACTTCGGGCACGAAACGTACCGAGGTGCTCAGTTTGGTGCCGGTGGCGACGACGTCTGCTCGAAGCTGAGCTGCAAGTGGGCCGACGACACCGACGGACTGGACGCTCGCCTTTCCACGGTCGAGGACGGGGATGACGATGGCGGCGGCCACTACGGCGAGCATGAGCAGGGTCCCGATGCGGAGTATCCGTCCCCGCACGCGCTCTCGGACCTCTCGCGCCGCCACCAAGCCGACGTCGCCGAGCGGCGGCTGGGCCGCCGAGCGTGCCCGCGGTGGTGCGCCGGCGCCACCGGCGCGCGAGCGCCGCCTCCTATGGCGCCAGAGGCGGAGGGCGAGCACGACCCCCCCGATGGCAAGGACGAGTGCGAGCTTCATGCCAAGGCTTCCCGGAACACCTCCGACAGGCGCCGGCGCTCGAAGGTGAATTCCGTCACCCGGCCTGCCGCCATGGCCGCTCGGAGCACCGAGTCGCTGTCAACCGATTCGTCGAGAACCAGCCGGGCGGCACCACCGTCGCTTTCCGACACGGTGACCCCCGCCAGTCCTTTCGCCCACGCCGCCTGCCGGTCGCCCTCCACCCGGACCACGAGCCGGCGCGGGCCGCTCGTGGCCAAATCGTCCACCTTGCCCGCCACGACGAGCCGGCCGTGGTCGATGATCGTGACCGACTCGCAGAGATCCTCGACGAGATCGAGCTGGTGGCTCGAGAAGAGCACGCAGCAGCCGGCGCGGGCTCGTTCCACGAGGACAGCGCCGATGGCGTCGATGCCCGTCGGATCCAGCCCGGCCAGGGGCTCGTCGAGCACGAGGAGCTCCGGATCGTGCACGAGGGCAGCGGCCAGCTGCACCCGTTGCTGGTTCCCGTGGGAGAGGGCCTCGACCTTGCTCTTGGCCCTGTCGGCGAGCTCGAGGCGCTCCAGCCAGACCGCCGTGGCGGCCACCGCGTCGGAGGTGCTGAGGCCGTGCAGGCGGCCGAGGTACTCAAGCTGCTCGCCCACGAGCATGTTCGGGTAGAGCCCCCGCTCCTCCGGCATGTACCCGAACCGGCGGCGCTCGGCCTGCCCCACGGGGGATCCCCGCCACGTGACGGTGCCGGCTTCGAGATCGGTGAGGCCGAAGATGGCGCGCATCGTGGTCGTCTTGCCGGCGCCGTTGGGACCGAGGAACCCCACCACTTCGCCGGCGGGAACCGAGAAGGAGAGGTGGTCGAGGGCGGTGACCGGGCCGTAGTGGCGGGTGAGCCCCTTCAGTTCCAGCCGGCCACGGCCCCCTTGCCCGTTCGAGACGACTTCGCTCACGTGGCTTTGAGCCCCTTCGCACCACCGGGGCGCGAGGTTGGAGGCCGCTCCATCACCTTGGCGGGGCGGTTTCGCCGGCGCGATCGATCAGGCAAGGCGTGTCTCGATCATCCCAGGTCCACATCCTCTCCCTTGGGAGCCGCTCCGGGGCCCCGCTGCCGACCCCGTCCGGTTCCGCTAGGCGAGCACAAGCTCGAGCGAGGTGGCCACGACCGGCGGCTTCACCATGTCCGGCATCTCCGGCGCGTCCGGGTACTTCACGCGGTAGGCGATGCTGATCTCCTCGAGGGTCGCCGGCTCGCTCACCGGCTCGGCTCGGACGATGACGTCCTCGCCTGCGATCTCGAGCGGGAACGTCCTTTTCGCGAGGACGTGCCGGTACCACTTCCCCTCCTCAGCACGGTAGGAGCGGATGAAGACGGCGTCGCCGACGGCGACGATCCAGATGGGAGTGCGCACTTCTTGACCGGCTGCTCGAACGACCACTCGGACCTCTTCGGTCGTTTGCGCCGCCGCCAGGAAACGTGCAGCATCCACGCAATCACCCCCGTTTCGACGAACTCTGCCCGCTCGGATCATACGATGAGCACCGAGCCCAAGCCCCGCTCGAAGCTACGGGGCCGTCCGACGGTGGAAAAGCGCCCGCTTCGCTCCTCGTGGTCGCATCAACGGCGCTCGAGCCAGCTCGGCGCGCTCGCCCACGTGGGCGCGGAATCGCCCTACGGCCTGCGGGTTGGAGGCTGCCGACGGGCTCGCGGCGCCGGCGCCGGGCATGTGCGCGCCCCCGCGGCTGGGCATCGCCGTTGCCAGCGACGCACGCCGGCGGCGTGGAGCCGCCTGGCGGCGGCGAGGTCGCGGGCACCGGGACCGTGTCCCTCCAGGCCGGGTGTTTCGAGGACGGCGGACAGGTGCTGCAGGCGGGGATGGCCGAGCAGGGACGCCAGCTCTGTCGGGCCGATGAGCCCATCCCCGAGGTTGGCGTGGCGGTCGCGGTTGCTGCCCCGCGCCGACTTCGAGTCGTTCAGGTGGATGCAGGCGAGCCGTTCGAGGCCGACGGCGCCGTCGATGCCGATGACGACGGCGTCCGCCTTCGCCAGGGTGCGGTAGTCGGCTCCGGAGGCAAACAAGTGCTGGGTGTCGAGGCAGACGCCGAGCCGCTCGTCGCCCCCGGCCGCCTCCAGCACGGCGGCGAGCTCTCCGAAGTCGCGTCCGCAGGTGCCGCCGGCGCCGGCGGCGTTCTCCATGAGAAGCGGGCCGGCGCGGCGGCCGAGAAGGTCCTCGACGCCGTCGAGGGCGCGGCGAAGCTCGTCGGCGATCGCCCCCACGACGGCCCCGAAACCCGCCCCGAGATGGCTCCCGAGGTGCAAGACGAGGCCGCTCGACGCGATGGCCGTGGCCACCCGGAGGTTCTCCAGCAGGCAGGCCCTCGACTTGGCGAGCAGCTCGGGGTCGGTCGTGGCGATGTTGATCAGATAGCTGGCATGGCAGAAGGTCGCCCGCACGGTCGGGTGCTCGAGCTGTGCGAGGCGGTACTCCTCGAGCAGCTCGGGCGCAAAGACGTTGCTCTTCCACACCCGCGGGCTCGTGGTGAAGATCTGGACGACGTCGGCGCCGATGTCGGCCCCATGCTCGAGGGCGGGCAGCAGGTCACGGGATGCCCGCACGTTCGCCCCGATCAGCACGCCAGCGACGATAGGGGAGAGGCCGCGGCGGATTGGCGGCCGGCGGTGACGGAGTTGGCGGGGGGCGAACCTGGCGCCGAGCGTGAGCCGCCGGGCCGGTCGCGTAGGCTCGCGTCAGTGTCCGAGGCCCCGTTGACTGCGCGCAGATTCGTCGTGCGCACGTTCGGCTGCCAGATGAACGAGCACGATTCGGAGCGGATCGCCTCCCTGCTGGCGGCCGAGGGCATGGTGCGGACGGCGGACGTGGGCGAGGCCGACGTCGTCGTCCTCAACACCTGCTGCATCCGCCAGAACGCCGACGACAAGCTCTACGGCACGCTTGGGCACCTGAAGTCGCTGCAGGCCGAGCACCCGGGGATGCAGATCGCCGTCGGGGGCTGCCTCGCCCAGAAGGACCGGGACCTCCTCCTCGAGCGTGCGCCCTTCGTGGACGCCGTCTTCGGGACGCACAACGTTGGCCGGGTCACCTCTCTCCTCGGCGAGGCGCGCTCCAGCGGGCGGTCTGTCATCGAGATCCTCGACACGCCGTCGCCCGAGGATGGAGCCGAGTTCCCGACCGCCATGGCGGTGCGCTGGGACCTGCCGCACGCCGCCTGGGTCACCATCCAGATGGGCTGCGACAATTCCTGTGCCTTCTGCATCGTGCCGTCGGTGCGCGGCCCCGAGGTGAGCCGACCCTTCGGCGACCTTGTCCGCGAGGTCGAGGAGCTGGCCGCCAGCGGAACCGTCGAGATCACCCTCCTCGGCCAGAACGTGAACTCCTACGGCCGCGACCTCACGACGCGCCTTCGCGCCGAGGCCGCCGCCAGCCCGGCGGCCTTGCTCGCGCACGAGGCGGGCCAGGCCTGGGTGGACGAAGGCGCTCGACGTCCGCGGCCGCTGTTCGCCGACCTGCTGCGAGCGGTCGGATCGGTCGACGGCATCCGCCGCGTGCGTTTCGTCAGCCCTCATCCGAAGGATCTGCGACCCGAGACGATCGCCGCCATGGCGGAGACAGAGGCCGTGTGCGAGCAGCTACACCTCCCGCTGCAGGCTGGGAGCGACCGCGTGCTGGCAGCCATGCGGCGGGGCTACACGGCTGCCCGCTACCTCGAGCGCCTGCGGGCGGCTCGCGCCACCATCGCTGATCTGGCGGTCTCGACGGACATCATCGTCGGGTTTCCTGGCGAGACGGAGGAGGACTTCCAGGCCACGCTGGAGGTTGTGGCCGAGGCGGAGTACGACAGCGCCTACACCTTCATCTTCTCGCCCCGCCCCGGCACGAGGGCGGCTGCCATGGAGGCCGAGTATCTGCCGAGCGAAGTCCTGAGCGAGCGCTTCGAGCGGCTCCGGGTCGTGGTGGAGCGCTCCGCCCTCGCTCGCCACCGCGCCCGCATCGGGCGGGTCGAGGAGGCGCTCGTGGAGGGGCCCTCGAAGAAGGACGCCCGCCTGCTCACCGGGCGCACGCGCCAGGGCAAGCTCGTGCATTTCGCGCCGTCGGCTGGCGGGAGGTCGGGCACGTCCGAGGCCACGTCTGCGGGGCCGGGGGTGGGGGACTTCGTGCAGGTTCGCATCGATTCAGCCGCACCCCACCACCTGCTCGGGACGCTCGTCGGTGGCGAGCCGCAGGGTCGCCGGGCGCTGCCGCGGGTGAGGGTCCGCATCCCGGTGCAGGCGGATCGTCGGGTTGCCGGGCCGGCCCGCACCTTCTGAGTGCCGGCCGCGACCCCAGAGGCCGTCCTGGAGCCGTGCGGGCGCGCGGACCGTCGGGTTGCTGGGCCGGCCGGGTTTCTGAGTGCCGGCCGCGACCCCAGAGGCCGTCCTGGAGCCGTCCGGGCGCGCGGACCGTCGGCCCAGCCAGCACGGCGGCTGATCCGGGCGCAGCCTCGGGGTGGAGGCGGTGACGAGAGCCGCCCGACCTAGAATGGGTTGTCGTGGGTCTGTTCTCGAAAGTTCTTCGCGCGGGCGAAGGCAAGAAGGTCAAGAACCTGGCGGCGGTCGTGCCGCTCATCAACGGGCTCGAGCCCGAGGTGCAGGCGCTCTCCGACGAGGATCTCGCCCGCAAGACCATCGAGTTCAGGGAGCGCCTCGAGCAGGGTGAGGAGCTGAACGACCTCCTCGTGGAATCCTTCGCCGTCGTCCGCGAGGCGGGCGTCCGCACGATCGGTCAGCGCCACTTCGACGAGCAGATGATGGGCGGGATGGCGCTCCACTTCGGCGGCATCGCCGAGATGAAGACCGGTGAGGGCAAGACCCTCGTCTCGACACTGCCGGTCTATCTGAACGCCCTCAACGGCCGGGGCGTCCACATCATCACCGTCAACGACTACCTGGCCCGGCGCGACTCGGAGTGGATGGGCCAGATCTACAAGTTCCTCGGGCTCTCGGTCGGGCTCGTCGTGCCGGAGATCGCGGGTGCGGAGGAGAAGCGGGCCGCCTACGCCTCGGATCTCACCTACGGGACGAACACCGAGATGGGTTTCGACTACCTGCGCGACAACATGGCGTGGTCCCGCGAGCAGATGGTGCAGCGCGGCCACGTGTATGGCATCGTCGACGAGGTCGACTCGATCCTCATCGATGAGGCTCGCACACCGCTGCTCATCGCCGGCCCCTCCAACGAGTCCACCAAGCTCTACTACCAATTCGCCAGCATCGCCCGGGCGCTCAAGCGGGACGTCGATTACGAGGTCGACGAGGAGAAGAAGACCGTCATCGTCACCGAGTCTGGCATCGCCAAGGTGGAGCGCCAGCTCGGAGTCGAGAACCTCTACGACGGCGTGGCCGCCGACCTCGTTCACCAGCTGGAGAAGTCCCTGCAGGCCAAGGAGCTCTACCACCGGGACGACGACTACATGGTGGCCGACGGCGAGGTGAAGATCATCGACGAGTTCACCGGCCGCGTCCTCGAGGGCCGGCGCTGGAACGACGGCCTCCACCAGGCTGTCGAGGCGAAGGAGCGCGTGCGCATCCAGGAGGAGAACCACACCTGGGCGACGGTCACCTTGCAGAACTACTTCCGCATGTACGAGAAGCTCGGCGGCATGACGGGCACGGCCGAGACGGAGGCGGCCGAGTTCGCCTCCACCTACAACCTCCACGTCATACCTATCCCGACGCACCGCCCGATGATCCGCACGGACGAGGCTGACTTCATCTTCAAGTCGGAGGACGGCAAGTTCAGCGCCGTCGTGGAGGACATCGCCGAACGCTATGAGTCGGGCCAGCCGGTCCTCGTCGGCACGGCCTCGGTGGAGCGCTCCGAGCACCTCTCGAAGCTGCTGGAGGCG